>SYKL01000142.1 GCA_005797785.1 Pseudomonadota bacterium
GGAAGTTGCTTGTGCATCTCAACTCCAAAATGCGAGCCCACCTTACCGCGGGAACCGCGGTTGAAATTGCCTTAGGGTAGAGGCACTCACTCGGCCGACAGCGGCGGCGAACAAACCGTATCAAGACGGTTGCTCGGCCTCGCGGCGTACAGAAGCTCCTAGATGGGTTTTCGTAAAGCACGATCCCTTCGTCGTTCGCTGCGGTCCGCAACCAGGACTCTGCGCGCTTCGCTTGCGGTCTACTGCCCAGCTCGTCAACGAGCTTGACTATCTACTTCACCCACAACCGTGAACTCTGGGCTTCGAGATAGGTGTATCCCTCGAGGCCGCGGGTGTAGGTGTCGATGAGGTGTGCCGCCTCTTCCATGGTGAGCGTCTCGTTTTCGATGGCGGTCTCGATGCCGCGGCGGAGCTTTTGAATCAGGCGCTGACGGTCGTATTCCACATATTCGAGAACCTCTTTGACGGTGTCGCCTTCGACCAAGTGATCGATGCGGTACCCGAGTCCGCCGTCGACGGCGCTCACGTGCACTGCGTGGGTGTCGCCGAAAAGGTTGTGGAGATCGCCGAGAATTTCCTGATAGGCGCCCAGCAGGAACATGCCGATGTAGTACGGCTGACCGTTGGGTTCGTGGAGTTCGAGGACGTGTTTCACGTCGCGACGGTCGATAAATTTCTCGAGTTTGCCGTCGGAGTCGCAGGTGATGTCTGCGAGAACGCCCCTTCGGGTAGGCTCTTCACCTAGACGGTGGATGGGTACCACTGGAAACAGCTGCCCGATCGCCCAGCTGTCCGGCGCGGACTGGAAGACGGAGAAATTGCAGAAGAAGGTATCGGCCAGCGCCTTTTCGATGGGCTCTAGATCTTCTGGGGTGTACTCTGCGTCTTTGGCGGTGCGCGCCAATTTGTGGCAGATCGCCCAGTACATCTGCTCGATGGTCGCGCGCTCTTCCAGGGTCATCAACCCGAGGTTGAAGCGTGCGAGGCTTTCTTCCTTGATTTCCTGCGCATCATGCAATGGTTCAAGCAGGTTTTTGACGGTGATCGACTCGTGAAGTTCCCAGAGTTCAACGAGATTTTCGTCTGCATCGTCGCCGGGAGGAACGGGCTTGGTGCCGGCCACCATCGCCGAAACCCCGAGGCTGTTGAAAATAAGGACCGAGTTGTGGCTGACCATCGCGCGACCGGACTCGGTGATGATGTCCGGGTGCGCAATGCCGGCGTTGTCGCAGGCATCTCGAATGGACGCGACCACGTCGTAGGCGTATTCTTGGATGTCGTAATTCATGGAGGACGCGAAATTGGTGCGACTTCCATCGTAATCGACGCCAAGGCCGCCGCCGACATCGATGTATTTCATCGGGCAGCCCATGCGGTGCATTTCGGTGTACACACGGGTGGCTTCGCGCATCGCCGCTTTGATCGCCCGGATCGCGGAGATCTGGCTGCCAATGTGAAAGTGGAGCAGCTGCAGCATGCCGAGCTTGCCCATCGTCTTCAGACGGTCGATCACGTCAACCAATTCGGTAATGGTGAGGCCGAATTTGGCGCGGTCGCCCGCGGAGGACTGCCAACGACCAGTGCCCTTGCTCGAAAGCTTGCATCGAACGCCGATGACTGGCTCTACTTTCAAACGCTCGCTGACATCGAGAATGAGATCGATTTCATCGGCTTTCTCGACCACGATGATGCAGTTGCGCCCGAGCTTACGGGCGAGAAGAGCCATTTCGATGTATTCGCGATCTTTGTACCCGTTGCAGATGATCAGCGCTTCCGGATCTTCCAGCATGGCCAAAACGACCATCAACTCGGGCTTCGAGCCCGCTTCCAAGCCGAGGTGGTGAGGTGCCGAGAATCGCACCAGGTCTTCGACCAAATGCCGCTGTTGGTTGACCTTGATGGGGTAAACACCGCGATAACGTCCGGAGTACTCGTACTCTTGAATGGCATTGGAGAAAGCGGACACCAAGCTCTCGATCCGCGCCTTGATCAGGTCCGTGAACCGGATCAGGATCGGCAATGCGACGCCTCGGCGCTGAAGATCATCGACCAACGCCTTGATATCGATGGACCGATGGCTCCCTGGCGGAGTCATCGCCAGATGTCCCTTCTCATTGACCCGGAAGAAACCGAGACCCCAACCGTGGACGTTGTAGAGCTCTTCGCTGTCTTGGGTCGTCCAACGAGCCATGCTTTCTCCTGCGCACCGCCGCATATCACGGCCAGGGCGGCCGCAAACGATCGGGACATCGTCGGCGGAACGAGGGCTTACCATTCGCACGCTCGCCGTGCGCGGACAGGAACGAGTCCTGTCGATTAGTGCGCTTTCTTACCACCGAAAAGGTCGATGATTCCGCTGAAGAGGCTGCTGCGGTCGTGCCCGGCGAGGGTTTCCAGCTCGCCCTGGTCCAGCAAAACCGCTCCACAGGCTTGGCAGACCTCGATGTCGACGCCGCGGAAGAGGTGAGTCTCCATGGAGGACCCGCACTTTCCGCAACGGTGCCAATGGAGCTTGCGAAGGTCTTCCTTTGCCGCTTCTGCTGCTTCCTGTTCCAGCTTGGCGCGGAGCTTTTCTTTCTTCTCTGCGTCGAGTCGTGCGAAGTATTCGTCGTCCGATCCGCTCATGGCGACCTCCTGAAACTGGGCTTTAGGCTAACGCGGCGACTACGCCGGCGCTCTGCGGTGTCGTCTATGGGCACGACATCTCGTTTGCAGACAAAAGGCCGTTTACATCTCTGGTAATCCCGGAATCCCCTCGTGCGTTGGCCAACGCCTTGCAGAGATGTGTGAGGGCGTCGCCCTTTTTTCCCTGTCGAAGGAGAACATAGCCGAGACCGTAATTTGCGTCGGTGTTTCCGGGAGATTGACTGAGCGCCTTCTTAAAGAGGGTGGCCGCCGCGAAGGGGTCGCCGCGATCCATTTCCGCCCATGCCGCGTCGATCATCTGCGGAACGGTTTTTTCTGCGGGAGGTTTTGCCGGCTTTTCAATCGGTTTCGGTGGAGGTTCGGGAGGTGGCGTTTCCTTCGCCAGCGGAGGGGCCTCCGCCGGCAACGGATCCACGGGTTGGACCTCGTCCAACGGAGGGGGTTCCGTTGGCGGTGGTTCCGGAGGTTCAACCGGAGGTTCAACGGGCGGCTCAAGAACCTTCGGTGGCTCCACGAGGGCAACGGGTTCGAGCGGTGCGGGCTGCATGGTCGACCAGAGGCCCCAAAGAACGCCGCCGACGGTGCCAACCGTGGCCGCTGCCGCCAGGGCAAGGGCGGCCCAACGAAGCCTCGGCTCCTCATAGATGCGCCGCTGCACCGGAGCGGGCGTGCCTTGTTGGGCCCACTGGTTGAAGATGTTCGAGTTTTCATTTGAGAATGAGGTGCCGGAGAGCGAAGGCGAGGACATTCGCGCCGGGCGGGGAACGGTAGATGCGGAGTCCAAGCCCGGTAAGGGCGGGAGTCCTCCCTCCGGCGGATGTGGGAGGACGGTTCGGCCGATCACCGGGCTTGGAGTACCCAATGCCGGCGTGGGAACGGAGATTTCGGGTAATGAAGGGAGCGGCGCCAGGGTGCTGGAGCGAGGCATCTTGCCGCGGGTGACCGGCGCAGGTGTGCCGATGCTCGGGATCAACCGGGCAAGACGTTGCTCTGCGGACTCCCGTTTGGGCGCCTCGGGCTCAAGCGTTGGGGGGGGCATGGGGCGCGGTGGCGTGCCGAGGGGTACCCTCGGTGCTTGTACGGTTTCGTCCTCGGTTCGCGGTTGGGCGCCCGGCGGGGTGAGCAGCGCGGGAGGGGCGATCGATGGAACAGCGCCGCGCCTGGAGGGAACCGGGGTGGGGTCTGCCGGAACAGGGGTCATGGTGCGGGGATTGACCGGCTCTCGTATGGACGGGGTGGCGCGGCCGATGGCTGCGGGAGCGGGTTCGAATTCGTCGTTGGTGAAGTCGGGGAGGTCGATCTCAATGCCGTCGAAATCGGTGCTCGGTCCAAACAAATCTCGAAGTTCACTGCGTTGATCGAGGCGTCCCCATAAGCCGCCGCCGTCGGACACCTCGTCGGTGGCGCTCGCGCGCCCTGAGCTGCCCCATTGGCGCAGGGTAGCCCAGTCTCGAACCAGGTACACCTGACCTTTTTGTCGGATATACAGAGAGGACTGCGCGGACTTCGCGATGACGCC
>SYKL01000143.1 GCA_005797785.1 Pseudomonadota bacterium
TCAATGATTCGGGTTTGGGGCGCGCTATCGTCGATGAGAACGGTGCAGTTTACCCCGCGGTGAATCGCCGCTACCAACGCGGGGCCGCCGTCGACGACCGCATATTCGCCGAGCAAAACGAGCTTTCCGGGTGCAAAAAAGCGGCGCATTTCCGCGGGGGTCAATGCTGCTCCACGGTGGCATCGCCGCCCGGCGCGAGAATGTCCGTTCGCTCGACCCATGGGGCCAGGGCGATGGCGACGCGCTCGGAATCTTCGGGAAGACAGAGCACTTTGACGTTCGGACCGGCGTCCATGGTCGCCCAGGCGCCGATCCCCGCCTTGCGGAGCGCTTGAACGGCGTCGAGACAGCCGAGGGTGCCGGGCAGCCAATAATTCAAGGTAGGACGCCCGGTCCACATGGTGGCGTGCATCTTGAGGGTGGAGGATTCCATCACCTCACCCAGGGCCGCAAGATCGCGATCGAGGACCGCTTTCCGGCCTAGCTCGACATCGGCCGCTGCCGTCTCGACCCATGCTGGGAAATAAGGGGAGGTCAAACGGGTGGATTCCATTCCGGCGCTGGACGGGGTGGGCTTTTTCTTGGAAGAAACGACTCCAACCACCATACGCACGTCCCAATGGGATGGTGCGATGGGGGTGCCACAGCTGTCGGCGCCGTCGGCCCGTTTTCCGAGCTTCCACTCTACAAATCCGCCCCACAGGCTTCGACAGGCGGAGCCGGAGCCCCGGCGGGCCAGGACAGAAAGCTGCTCCTTGCTCCACTCTTGGCCGGATGCGGCGACGGCGGCCAACGCGAGCGCGGCGAAGCCTGAGGAACTGGAGGCGAGCCCTGCGGCAGAGGGGAAGTTGTTTGCGGTGTCCACGTTGCAGGGAGGGCGCGCAGGATCGACCAAGCTCAGGAATTGGGCGATCTTGGCCGCGGTGGTCGGATCCGCGGCTTCACCGTTGAAAAGGAATCGATCTTCCGTTGTTCCCCAGGTGACTGTGGTCTCAGTTTCAAAGCGCGCGAGCGTTAGCGACAGCGAAGGGACGGCCGGAAGATTCAACGCTAAATCGCGCTTCCCCCAGTATTTGACGAGAGCGATGTTCGGATGAGCGTGAGCGGTGGCGCGGGACACGGCAACTCCTGGGCGCATCCCCCTATCGCAGCCCACAACGCCGGACACCGGAAAAAACGGGCCGATCTGAGCGAATCCGAGTAACTTGGCGGCCATGTCGGACGAAGAGCGGGAACGGATCGCAAAACGAATGGCGCGCGCGGGGGCCTGCTCGCGCCGCGACGCCGAGCGGTGGATCGGCGAAGGCCGCGTGTCGGTCAATGGGGTGGTGCTCACCACGCCGGCCTTTTTGGTAGGTCCGGACGACAAAATTCTCGTGGATGGCAAGCCGCTCCGCCCGCCGGCGCCAACGCGGCTTTGGCGCTACCACAAGCCCGTCGGCCTGGTCACCTCGCACCGCGATGAGCAGGGGCGGAGGACCATTTTCGACAGTCTTCCGGAATGGATGCCGCGGGTGGTGTCGGTGGGACGTCTGGACCTCAACTCGGAGGGCTTGCTTCTCCTCACCAACGATGGGGAATTGGCGCGTTCGCTCGAGCTTCCCGCTAGCGGTTGGGTGCGAAAATACCGGGTGCGCGCCCACGGTGCCGTGCCCGCAGCCGCGTTGCGGTCGCTTCGGGAGGGCATCTACATCGACGGCATCGAATATGCCCCAATCCATGCCTCTTTGGAGCGCGTGCAGGGCACCAACGCCTGGTACAACGTCGAGATCACCGAAGGGAAAAACCGCGAAGTTCGCCGGGTATTTGAGTTCCTCGGCCTTCCGGTCAACCGGTTGATTCGGGTCGGTTTTGGGCCGTTCGAACTCGCCGAGCTTTCGGAAGGCGCAGTCGCCCCTGTACCGGAAGAAGCCCTGGAAAAGCTGCACCGGTAGTAAACTCATTTACTACCTGAGAAGACCTCTCTGCGTTCTTGGCGCCTCTGCGCGACACGCCCGAAATTCTCGCAGAGAACGTTAAGAGCGCAGCGGCGAAATCGCGACTTCGAACGCAGGGATCTTCGCTGCCGAGGCTGACTGGAGAAGGGGATGGGGATCGGCGACCAGCGCCAATACCACGCCTCCACCGCCGGCTCCAGCGAGTTTGGCGCCCAGTGCGCCGTGTTCCCGGGCGAAGGCTATTAGAGCATCCAGACGGGAATTTGAAACGCCTATTTCTCGTAGAAGGGCGTGGTTTTCGTTGAGTAGGGGGCCGAGCTTGGCCGGATCGTCCAGCACTGTGGCTGCCTCATGGACCAGTGCGCCGATCCGTTCTAAGATGGGATCGATCCTCGGCCTTCGCGAAGCCACACCGGCGACCAGTTCGGCGGTGTTCCCTTCTTCGCCGCTGTCGAGCACCACCCATCGGCCGGCGGGAGAAGAGAGCGGCTCAAAAGAGGGCGGAGGACCGCGGCGATAGCGCAACAGCCCGCCGCGAGCCGAGACGGCGTGGTCGAGACCGGAAGGATTGCCGTGGAACACCCGTTCGATCTCGAAGGCTTGCTCATAGAGCTCGTCGACGCTGGGGGTTTGGCCGTCGAGCGCTCTGACCGCGCGAATGAGCGCCACCGACAACGCAGCGGACGAACCCATGCCTCGGCCGATCGGCAGGTTGGTGTCAATGCGGACCTCAAACCCTTGGGCCGGAACCCGGGTGAGAATGGCGCGTTCCAGGCGGGGATCTCGAATGTCGGAGAGGATCCGCGTTGGCCCTCGCGTCGGGGTGAGCGTGACCGAAGTACCGCGATCGACCGCCATGGCCAGCGCAGGGTGTCCGTACACCACCGCATGCTCACCGCACAAGATCAGTTTGCCGTTCCCAAATCCGGTGATCACCTGGTTTTCTTCTCCGACAGGCGGGCATGCATGCGCATGTGTCCCGCCTGAATTCCCTCGGTGGCGAGCGCTTTTAGTGCACCGAGGTTTTGCGCGAGGCCCACCGCTGCGGCGACGGATGCAAGCTCCCGGGAATCCGGCGACCCAAGCATCGATAGGTTTGTCCGAACCGTAGGATGCATCTGAATTCTTTCACCAACGGTACTGAACGGCAGCGGTGCTTCGAGCGTGCCGACCAGGGAGGGGGCACCGTCGCGTTCGGCGATCGACCACCGGCTCACTGGCCGATACTGACCGTCGCGGCAACACCACGCATGAACGCCAGCTTCAATGGCACGCCAATCGTTTCCGGTGGCCACCGCCAGGGCGTCGATGCCGTTCATCGCCCCTTTGTTGTGTGTGGCGGCACGGTACGGATCTACCCATGCAAACTGCCATGCGGCGACGATCTGTTCGGCGACTTCGAGCCCCTCGGTGGGATTCAACGCCACCACCGGGATCTCCACCCGGGCCCGAGAAAGTCGGCGGTCGGCGAGGTTGGAGAGTATTCGTAAGCCTGCGGTCTCCCCGGTGATCTGCTCGACACGGGGTGCGATGAATTCGACAAGTGTGTTTACTAAATTGGCCCCCATGGCGTCGCGGCAATCGACCAGCACGTGTAGGATGACCATTGAAATCTTGGAATGGCCGGGTTCCTCGTAGACCAGAGGTCGGATCTCGAATCCTCTTATTCCCCCGCCGCGCGCGATCAATCGAGGATGAACGGAGTTTCCTAACGCCTCCAACTCGGGCAGGGCCGCGGCAAGCGAACGAACGCAGGCCTCCACGTCGGATACGGGCGCCAATTGAAGCTGCCCGATCATGATCGGTTCATCGGTTTCTGCGAAGAAACCACCACATTCGCTGGCGAGCTTCGCCATGTGGGAGGCTGCCGCTACCACCGAAGGCTCCTCGATCGTCATCGGGATGAGGCGTTCCATGCCGTTGATCGTGAAGTTGACTGCCACCGCCGTGGGCAACGCCAACGTACCGACGACGTTTTCGATCATCGCGTCGGCGATATCAATGCTTAGCCCCGGGCCCTGGAGGCTCAGGCAGCCTTCGTCGGTCAGCGCGCCGAGGTGCCGCAAGCGTGCGCGTCGTTCGTCGACGGTGTTGCGATAGAACCCCGGGATTCTTGAAGAAAAGGGCATGGCGATCAGGTTTGCGGAAGGGCGGTATAGAAGGCGTCCAGCTCGCTCTGGTAGCGCTGTTCGACAGCGCGTCGCTTGACCTTCAAAGAAGGCGTGAGCATGCCATTTTCCTGGCTTAGGTCTTCGGGCAACAGCGCGATGCCTTTGACCGTTTCGTACGAGGGAAGCTCGCGATTCACCTGGTCTACATAGCTCAAGATTAGGTTACGGACTTCTGTTTTCGAGGCGAGATCGGCGTAGTCGGTGTGCGGGATCTTCTTTTCGGTGGCCCACTTGCGAACCATTTCTTCGTTGATTGCCACTAGCGCAACGCAAAACGGACGTTTGTCGCCGTGCATCACCACTTGCGATACATATGGGCATCGCGCTTTCAGGAGATTCTGAAAGTGGGCGGGGGCGATGTTCTTTCCGCCGGCGGTCACGATCAGCTCTTTTTTCCGGTCGGTGATCTGCAGGTGGCCGGAGGGAAGCAGCACACCGATGTCGCCGGTGCGAAGCCAACCATCGGCGCTGATCGCTTCCGCGGTGGCCTCGGGTTGCCCGTAGTAGCCGCGCATAATTCCACGACCTTTGAGCAGGATTTCGCCATCTTCCGCGATTTTTACCTGCGTGCCGGGGAGGGGACGCCCGACCGTTCCAAACACGAAGTCGTCGGGGCCGTTTACGCAGGTGGCGGCGGAAGACTCGGTGAGACCGTATCCTTCCAAGATCAGGATGTCGCAGGCGTGAAAGAACTCGGCGATCTCCTTGGAGAGGGGAGCGGCGCCGCTGATTAGGAACCGGAGTCGGCCACCAAAGCGTTGTTTGACTTTGGAGAACACGAGGCGATCGGCGATTTGGTACTTCAACTTCAGCATGGCGCCGAGCGTCTTGCGCTCCTGGCGTTCTCGGCTGACTTCACGACCTACGGAAAGCGCCCATTCAAAGAGGGCGCGTTGGGCTCGGCCGGACTCGCGTCCTTGGGTGACCGTTCGCACGTACGCTTTTTCGAAAATGCGCGGGACGGCGCCCATCCACGTGGGCTGCGTTTCGGCCAAGTTCGCGATCAAGCTGTCGATGTCGCCGTCGATCACGGTCGGGATGCCCAGTCGTATAAATACGACCTGCATGACCTTGGCAAACACGTGGTACAAAGGGAGAAAAAGGTATTGCTTGTCCGCGGGGGTGAGCAAACCCAGCGCATCCACTGCCTCGGCTTCGTAGACCCACGAATCGTGGGTTAACATCACGCCTTTGGGCTGACCTGTGGTCCCTGAAGTGTAAATTAGGGTAGCAAGCCGATCGGGAGTGATCGCCTCCCGAACTTCATTGTACTTCTGGGGGTGGGCTTGTGAAAACTCCTGTCCCAAACGCTCGAGTTCCGCGAGCGGCATGACCCACCCATCCGCGGTCGCTGGGCCGTCGAAGGTGATCACCTTGCGTACGGAGGGAAGTTGGCTTCGAATGCTGATGAGTTTCTGGACCTGGGTGGCGGTGTCGCAGACGATAAACGCGCCCTCGCAGTCGTTGACGATGTAGGCGCACTCTTCGGAGGTGTTGGATGGGTAGATCGTGGAGGTTGCTCCCCCCGCGCAAAGCGTCCCCAGATCCGCAAGAATCCACTCCACCCGGGTAGCCGACAGCAAGCAGACGCGCTCTTCGGGCTCCAGGCCGAGCGCCAAAAGACCGTTTCCAATGGCACGAACTCGCTCGCCGGCTTGACGCCACGTGGCGGTGATCCAGCGCCCCTCCCGCCGCCACGTCATCGCTTCGGACTCGGGCGTGGATTCGACGCGGTGTTGCCACATTTCGGCGACCGACTTGAAAGAGGAGGCGCCTAGCCGAACCTCAGCGGACATCTGCTCTCCGTTCGCGCGTCCAATGTAATTCGTTTGCCGGGTCCGGTCGATGCGCGCAAAATGGAGGGGTTACCTGCCTCGAAGCTTTGGATCCAGGGCATCTCGGAGGCCGTCCCCGAGCAAGTTGAACGACATCACCGCGGAGATGATGAATAGTCCCGGAAAGATTACGATCCAAGGGGCATCCAGGCGTTCCTTTCCGTCGGCCACCAGCGTTCCCCAGGTCGCCGTGGGGGGAGAAACCCCGAGACCGAGGAAGGATAGTCCCGCTTCCGCAAGGATAATACCGCCAATCGCCAAAGAGCAGTACACGATCACCGGTGCGAGCGCATTGGGGATCAGGTGCCGGAACACGATGCGCCCGTTGGAGAGGCCCAACGCGCGGGCGGCCTGGATGAAATCTTGTTCTTTCAGGGAGAGCACTTGCGATCGGACGATTCGGCTGACGCCCATCCATCCTGTAAATCCCAAGATGACCACGATCAGGAAGATCTTCTCTGGACCGGATGCTCGAACAATGCCGACGATCGCCAGTAGGAGCACCAGGCTCGGCAGGGACAAAAGAAGGTCCACAAACCACATGAGAATTCGATCGAGCCAACCGCCGTAAAATCCCGCGATTGCGCCGATGCTTACGCCAATGGTCGCGGCGATGCTCACGGCGATCAGGCCGATCACCAAGGAGATTCGGCCGCCATACAACACGCGACTGAAGGAGTCTCTTCCATTTTGATCCGTGCCCATCACGAACCAGTGGAGTTGACCCTGCACTTCGTGCCAGCCGGGTCGGACGGCGCCATTGGTCAGATCGAGGGTGTTGGGGTCGAAAGGCGCGATGAGCGGGGTCAGGATCGTCAGGGAGGCCAGGAAGGTGACCCCTGCGATGCCGATCAACCCTGATCGATTGCGACCAAATTGTCGGAGGAAGATCGCCCGATTGGAGTTGAACTCGTCTTCGGTCAGCTTCCGTGGGGCGATTCGACGGGCGGCCGCCCACCACAGCAGGAGTGCGAGCGCTCCCCAATACCCGAGGCTGATGGCGCCATGTGCGGAAAGGTTGCCGTACTCGGAGAACAACACCGAATGAATGCGCGGAAAACCGGCCACGGCGGAGGTCATCAGCAGAAATGCTTGGCTTAAGAGCCAAAAACCAACCAACGGTGACCCGGTGAACAGGTGCCCCAGCCCGGGGAGGAGCAGCCCAAGTTTTGCGGCCGGTAGGGACGGTTGCTCCTCGAATTTGACGATGGCGGTCATTTGTCAAACCGGATGCGTGGGTCGATCAACGCATAGACCAAGTCGGTGGCCAGGCTACCGAAGGAGACGACCAGCGTGAACACAAAAAAACAGGCGATCAACAGGGGCGTGTCTTGGGACCGGATCGCTTCCACGATCAGCCGACCCATACCAGGCCAGGCAAAGGTGTATTCGACGAGTACCGATCCGGAAAACACCATCGGAAGCGACAAGCCGAACAGGGTGACCATCGGCAGCAGCGCGTTTCGGATGGCGTGGCGAACGATAACGACGCGCTCGGGAAGCCCCTTTGCTCGAGCGGTTCGGATGTAGTCCTGGCGGATGACTTCGAGCAACGAGCTGCGCATGTATCGGGCTACCCCCGCCGCATGTGCGACCCCCATCGCAACACCAGGCATAACCAGGTATTTGAGCCGATCGAAAAAAGCCTCGCTGTTGGTCATGTATTCGTAGCTGACCGCATCGTGCATTCCGCTGATCGGAAGGAGCTGCAGGTACCGCCCAAAAATGAGCTGCAGCATCAACGCCAACCAAAACGACGGCATGGAGTAGAAAAACAGGCTTGAAAGGCTAATCCCCGTATCGATGGGTTTGCCCTGACGAACGCCCTGTAGCGTGCCGAGCACGAGGCCGACCGGGTAGATGGTGAGCAGGGTGATCGACGACAACAGCAGGGTATTGGGGAGAAACTCCAGGATGGCGTCGAACACTGGGCGTTGTTGCGACATCGACGCACCGAAATCGAGCATCATCACGTTCTTCATCATCAAAAGATACCGGATATATGCGGGCTTATCCAATTGCCATTGGACCATCAGGCGGTCGCGAACCTCCGGCGTGGTGTCCTCGTTGATGAATTGATCCACCGCCGAACCGGGGGAGATTTCAATCAACACGAAAATCAAGGTAATCACGCCGATCAACAGCGGGATCACCATGAGCGCTTTGCGTAGCGCGTAAAGCAGGAGGTCGCGTCGAAACAAGCGAGACATCAGGCGATCTACCGCGGGTACTTGACCTTGGTGGGGTCGACTTCCCAGTCATACAAGTGGAACAGGCGTGAGGAAATGTTGGTGTTGACGGTGGTAAATCGACTGTCAACACCGACGATCTCGTCCATCCAATACAGGAATAGGTAGGGTTGATCCTCGTAGATTTTTGCTTGGGCTTCGCGCCACAGCGGAGTCGCCACCGCAGGGTCGGTTGCGGCAATCGCCTGGGAGATGAGCGCATCCACCTCGGGATTGCTGTAGGCGGTATAGTTCAGCTCACGTTTTCGGTCGGGGAGATCGGACGACCAAACCGGCGACATGTCCAGAATTAGCGACGCCGCCCAGCCCATGACGGCGGCCTCAAAATCGCGGTTCTTTAGACGCTCGGTCATGGTGTTGAATTCGAGTTTTTCGATGTTCATCTTCACGCCGACCGCCTGGAAGGAGGATTGAAGGCGGATAGCCGCTTCCCCTCGGCGTTTGTTGTCGGCGTTGGTGATCATGGTGAATTCGAATTCTTTGCCGTCTTTGTCGATGGTACCGTTGTTGTTGGTGTCGGCCCACCCGGCTTCAGCGAGCAGCGCTTTCGCCTGTTCGACATTGTATTCGATCGGCTTGATATCTGAATTGTGCACGTCGCAGGCCGCTGGGGTGACGGTGCCGACTGCGCGGGTTGCGTACGCTTCGCCAGACTTTGCGGTTAAAAGCTTCGCAATCAGGTTGTCGACGTCCACGGCCATTGCTAGGGCCTTGCGAACGCGAAGATCGCTGAACTTGGGATTTTTGATGTTCCAGGCGACGGAATCCATGCCACGGTATCCGCGGCGATACAGCTTGATATTGGGGTACTGCTCTCTGAGGATGTCGGCGTCGGCGACGCTGATCTGGTCCATCATGTCGACCGAGCCGTTTTGAAGCTCCAACAAGCGCGTGGAGTATTCAGGGATCACCTTAAAGATCACCCGGTTTAGGCGGGGCTTCATCTCGGCAGGCCCAGTAAAGTTCTCGTTGGGTTCGAGGACAATTCGCTGACCGGGCTCGTATTTCGCAAGTTTGAACGGGCCATTGACGACGGGGTTGTGGCTGAACTCGTGGCCGTTGAGCGTAGCGCGATCGGCATCTTTGAGGATGTGTTTCGGAACAAAACCGAGGCTTGTATGGGACAATTGGGTGTCGCGGTTGTACGCCTCGGTAAAGTGCCACTCGATGTGGGTCGCGTCGATCACCTTGGGGCGACCCGTGGGCTCCATCCGTTCGATGTTGCTGGTGCGGGCGGTTTGAACGGCGGGATCGGCGAGCAGGTCGCTCGTGAACACCAAGTCTTCGGGAGTAACCGGTGTACCGTCGGACCATTTGAGCCCGTCGTGGAGGGTCATCGAGAGCACTTTGCCGTCTTCCGACCACGACCACTCGGTGGCCCACTGGGGGATGTAGTGGAGCCCACATTTGAATTCGGCGTCCAGAAGGCCGTAGTTCAGAGCGTCCAGAATGGGGGCGTCGGTGGCGCTGGCGGAGGTGACCACGTTCAACGAGTTAATGTCCGCATTGATGGCGACAACCAGCGTGTCTCGAGGCCCGTCGGCGACCGCGGTATCGGTGGCGGGGGCCTCTCCGCCGCTACAACCAGCGATCAACGCCAACAGTGCTAAGAAACTCCGACCCATTCCGCCTCCTTGGCACCCGGTGCCGTGGAGCGAGCCTACGCGATCCGTCGCGAAAGCGGAACGCCCAAAAAAGAAACCCGCGGACAAGCCGCGGGTTTCACGAGAGCCGGAGGGCTCAGATGCCGGAGAGAACCGTGCAGCCTTCGCTCGAGTAGTAGTCAGGGCTGTCGCCCCACACGAAGCAAGCACCGTCCGCATTGTCCACCTGCAAGAAGTAGGTGATGCGGTCGCCGCTGTCGCCGCCGGCGAGCACGCCGTCGAGCAGGGTGGTGGAACCTTCTTGCACTTCGCCGATCGAATCGACGTAGTCGAGCGATGCAGGAGAAGACTCGAAGTAGTGGCACAGCTGGGTGTCGCCGGTGCCGTTCAGGCAGTCTTCGCCGTACCAGCCGTCATCGCCTTCGGGATCGGTCTCGCTCGGTCCGGTTTCGGCCAAGCCCCACCAGAAGCCCAGGGCGTCGTCGGGGAGGTTGGTCACGGTGAGGGTCACAGAACCATCGGATTCACCGACATCCCACGACACAGACACGGACAGGTCATCGGTCACCGATGGGTCGGTGTCGACAAGGTCGGTGTCGGTGTCGGAGCCGGTACCGGCAGGGCAACCTGCGAGCAGTGCGACCGCACTGACGAGGGCCATCATGTGAAATTTCATCTCTCCTCCAAAGGCCGTTGGTTCGGCACAGGGCGTAATGTATCCTGTGGAACGGCACTTGACTTCCCTTTTTCACACCGGATGTCTTCCGCCTACCACGCGCGCGATGCCTGCGAGATCATTCCAGACGTTGATCGAGGAAAATCCCGCCCTTCGCATCAGATCGGATACCTGTGCGGCCTGGCGCTGTCCAACCTCGACTAAACAGCCCCGGCGGGCGCGTTTGGCCGCCTCTGGCAACAGGCGTCGATACACATCCAAGCCGTCGAGGCCGCCGTCGAGCGCCAAACGAGGCTCGTATTGCGACACTTCCGGTTGTAAACCGGGAATTTCGGAGGAGGGAATGTACGGCGGGTTGCTGACGACCCAATCGATCGGTCGATCGAGGGGCACTGCATTCAGCAGGTCCCCTTCCAACACGGCAACCCGCTGCGCCATTCCCAGGGCGTCGCGGTTTTGGCGGGTCAATTGCAGGGCGATGTCGCTTCGATCGGTCGCATACAGGCGCAGGTGCGGAAGTCGGTGCGCAAGGGCGAGGCCCACTGCGCCCGATCCGCAGCCGACGTCGGCCACATAGAGCGGATCGGTGGCGGCGCCGAACCACTCAATTGCCGCTTCCACTAGGGTTTCGGTGTCCTGCCGTGGGATGAGTACGCCGGGCACGATTGCGAGGTCGATGGCATGAAACGGTTGAGATCCGACGATGTACGCGAGAGGTTCGCGCTTTCCGCGGCGTGCGACCAAACCTCTGAGGTGTTCGAGCTCGTTGAGGTCGAGGGGGCGGTCGTGCGCTAGATACAGTTGCATCCGAGATAACTTGAGGACGTCGCCGATGAGCAGCTCCGCCTCGAGCCGGGGGGTGTCGACCCCGCGTTCGCGGAGAAAACGCTCGGTCCGCAGCAGCACGTCCACGACCGTCAACATGCGTTAGTTCACGTCTTGGTCAGCCAACAACTCGGCTTGGTTGTGCGAGATCAGGGAGTCGATCAGTTCCTGAATGTCGCCTTCCATCACCTGATCCAGCTTGTACAGGGTGAGACCGATGCGATGA
>SYKL01000144.1 GCA_005797785.1 Pseudomonadota bacterium
CCGACTGCGACGATCAAGACCCTAGCCTTGGGCCGGCGGAACTCGTCGCTTGGCCAGACTCGGACGCGGATGGTTTTGGCGAGGCGGAGGCGACATCCGCCGCGTATTGCCTCCTGCTCGATGGGTATGCAACGAACAATCAGGATTGTGATGATTCCGCTCACGACGTTCATCCGGACGCCGACGAGATTTGCAACGATGGCATCGACAACGATTGCGACGGGGTTCAGGACGACCTCGACGACAATCTCGCCGGGGTAACTGAATATTTTGCTGACATCGACGAAGACCGGTTTGGCGATCCAGAACAGAGTGCTTTCGCCTGCCAGAGCCCGGAGGGTTTTGTAGCGAACAACCTTGATTGTGCTCCAGCCGACGCATTGGTTCACCCGGACGCTGAAGAGACCTGCAGCACGGAGGTGGACGACGACTGCAGCGGAGTAGCCCAGGATCAGCCGGTGGATGGAGAACCCGTCTATCGCGACAAGGACGACGATGGTTTCGGAGAAATCGGCGGTGAAACCTTTCTAAGTTGCGGCACCACCATGACCTATGTTGACGGCCTCTGGCAGCCGGCATCGGCGTTCGCGACGGACTGCGACGACGATGACGCGACTTCCTACCCCGGCGCCGAGGAATTTTGCGACGAACGGGACAACGATTGCGACGACACAGTCGATGAAAATCCACCTCTCTCTCAGGACAGCATCAACACATTTCAGGACATCGACGGAGACGGTTTCGGTCAGGGGTCTCCGGTCACCCAGTGTTTGGCGATCGACTATCCCGGCTATTCTGAGGAAAACGGCGACTGTAACGACTTTAAGGCCGCGATCCACCCGGACGCCGATGAAGTCTGCGATAGCGGTACGGACAACGACTGCAATGGCCTCGCTGACGACTCCGACCCGGGCGTGCAGGACCCGATCCTCTGGTATGTGGATGCCGACGGCGATGGTATCGGCGTGCTTGAAGGCAGCATCAGCGCGTGTGATCCCGGCGACGGGTATAGCACGAGCACCGCCAGCGTCGGCGACTGCGACGACGACAATCCCGGGGTCTACCCTGGTCAAACTGAGGTATGCAACGGCTATGACGACAATTGCACCGACAATCCGCCCGTGGGGGTCTACGACGACCGAAAAGAAGAGGATGCGCCTACCGGTCTGGTCGTCCGCTACTACGACGATGATCTCGATGGCTATGGGAACCCCGCCGTCATCAGCGCTCGCTGCTCGGGGGACTGGGATCTCTGGGATGCATCCCCTACCCAGTCGTTCGAATACGACTGGGTAGGCAATCTGACTGACTGCGACGACGCCCTCCCCCTCGTCCACCCCGGGGGTTCGGAGGTGTGCGGAGATGGGCTCGACGCCGATTGCGACGGTGCCGACGCCTGCGACGCGTTTTCTTTTGTTCCCGAGACGTTGCCGGCCAGCAATGATCCTTGGACGATCGGGGTCTTTTCGTTTCGGCTAGACGGGGCCTTTTCGGATCCTGAGGGCCCAACCATCGTGGACGTCCAGCTGGCCCAAGCTGCACCCGCATCCCTCGGTACGCTTGCTTTTTCACCCTCCGCGAGTTCGGCGGGCGAGTTTCTTGGCGGCGAAGGCGTGGCCTGGATCGGCGTCCTCTGGAACGACCTCGACGGGGATCTGGCGGTTGATACCGACGAAGAAATTTATAGCTACTCCCGTGTTTTTCCCCTCTGGCTGTCAGGCCCTTTGGCAGGGTGGCCGCAGACTGCCGCAGGCGTTCAGGCGGTGGCCTTCCCTGGCGCCGTCGGCAACGTCGATCCCATCGGAGATATCACTCTTTTAGACTGGGAAGATCGGGAAGCCAACCTGGACGTGGGTATCGGAGCCCTCCCTGCAGCCCCCTCCGGTCGCCTGGTCGCCGGCACCCGCGCGGAGCTGAATCAGGGCTCGGCGGCCAGTTCGAGTCGCGCGTTTAATCTAGCTTTCCCTGGGACCTCCCGCGTCGCGATCCCGTTGTCCGGTGAACCCGCGCTTGCTGCCCACACCCAACGGTTCGGCGTCGAGGTAAACGTTCTTCGAAACCTGGTGATCTATCACAGGGATACCAGACCCGCGGGTTCGCCGGACCAGCAATGGCAATGGCAGCCGTTAAACGGCGCCAACAGCGAATTCTCCGCCGTCGCCCGCATTTCGGGTGAAGGGGGGCAAGCCCACGAAATTGTGTTGTGGTGGTATGACGCGCCCACCACCGTGGAAGCCTTGATCGCGTACGGCATCGAAGATGTACATCCCGGCTGGAACATCCGCGGCGAGTTCCGCGACGGGAGCAAGATGGAATCATCGGTGACGTTCGATCCCGACGCTTCGGTTCCCGTGGACAGCTGGTATGTGTGCGTCGCCGGCGCCGAATGTCCAGAACCGGACTGATCGGCGCATCGGCCGAACTCGTAAAGTAATTTACGAGTTCGTTCCGCGCCCGGCTTCCCGCAAATATCGAAGCACGAAGGGAAGAATTCCTCGGTGCTGGAAGTAGTCCATCTCGCGATCCTGAGCTGCAGCGCCACGCGCCGTTCGCTTCCATCCTCGCGTTTGACCACCATGAACACATCCTGCTGCGGTTTCAGCTCGTCCTCGACACCTAGAAGATCATAGGTTTCTTCGCCGGTGATCCCGAGCGACTGTGGGGGGCCTTCGCGAAGGAGGACCCGCCTTTTGTCCGTCGCCGCAACACACTTGGCTCACTGCGCCTGGGTGCAACTATCAGTCCCGCCGGGCGTCGTGATGGCTTGGCTGCCTTCTTCATCGGCGATCCACCTCGCCCACACGTCAAACATTTCTTGCGTCAGACCTTCACTCTCGATGGAAACCTCGTAGACATGCGTATCGTTCCGCAAGGTTTCGTGTTTGTCGCACGATGGTCCAAATACGCCCGGCGCCTTCCACACCTCGCCCATCTCAAGTGCGGTCTCTGGAACCATCTCAAGCCCTAGCAGTCGGGCACGCACCAAACTGGCAAACGTCGCCGTGTCAATCGGGTCACCTTCCTGGGTAAGGAGATTTGACTCCGCAAAGGCCTCCTCGTGAAGCGTGTCTCGCTGACCCATTCTCACAAAAATCGGCGTGGTAATGTGATTCTCCAGCACAAACGCATTGTCCGAACAACGCCACGGCTCATCCACATGGAACGCGGCACACGAACCGTCGACGCGAGCGCCCCAGATGCCACTCCCACCGAATTCGTACTCGTACTGATAGATCGCCTCGTACGAGCACAGGCCTGCGTCGCAGAACACGCTCTGAGACAGGTCAACATCCGCATAGCTCGGGGGAAGTCCGGAATCATGAAGCCCGCGAACTGCGAGCGGACAGTCGCCGTCGGAGCAGTTCACGTTGTTTTCACGCAATCGTTCATGCAACGAATCCAGATGCCGCACGACACCGCCACTCCCCGCCGAGGCTCCCGCCAGGACCACCTCCACCGCCTCATCGAGATCCGGCATTTGCTCGGCGCCATACTGCGGCCCCGGAGAACCGTCGCGACGCAGCGTCGCGATCACTGCATCAAATACGTAGGCCCCCAGAAAGTCCAGATGGTATGCGATCATCGGATCGGCCTGCTCGCCGGGATACGCCGCCGCAAGCACAACATGTTCCGACTGTCCGCCCCAGTTGTCTGAGGTGCAGTAATGCACGAACACCTGATTCCAATTTCCCCAAGGATTATCAACCCGTCGCGCAAGAATACCCTCATCCTGCATCCCCGGGGGAGTGTCCGTCGACGACATTTGGAACGCGCTAAAGTTGGTGTCGTACCCGCAAAACCGATCCGCGCAACTCTGACCATCTCGGCACCCACCGCCTCCGTTCAGCTGTATCAGCCACTTGTCGTCGTCGGTCGGGTCGGCGGCCCGTCGGACATAAAAAACCGCAGGCGTGCCGTCATTGCAGCGGGCGAGAGGGAAAGCCTCCAAATCCAGCGTATGCTTCTCCAAGGCGCTCCCTGGGCCAATCCCCCCCACCCCGTCCGTGGTGCGGCAAGCGAACGCTTCGTCGAGGGTCAGCGGCGAGTCGAGATCGGTATCCCCATCGGTGTCCGTCGTCAGCTCCGTGTCCCCCGTGTCCAGGACACCGCCGCCAGAATCGCTCTCCCCGGTGTCCGGCGTATCAGACTCCGAATCGCTCCCCGACACACTCTCATCGGTGTGCCCGCAGCCCACCACGAGACCCCACGCCAGCATGAACCGTTTTGTCATTCTCCCCCCTGTTTCAGGTTACCACACCCCTTGTTTGTCGATCAAGCGATCGACACCGGCGTTTCTCGAGCATTACAGCGGCGTCCCGTCAAGAGCACCCAACCAAAGCGCCGTCGCCGAACGCAGACCACCGTCCTCCACATGGTACCACCGCTCCCGGCGCTACCACTCCACCCGAACTAGGGGCCCGTATTCGAAACAGCTGGGCACAATTAGTTGCAGGCATCGGTAAACATCACTTCCGGCAGACCAAAATCCGCCGCCAGATTCGCTCCGCCGTAGGTTTGTCCAATCTCGAACGTATCGGAGTCCGGATTGTCCAAATCCACAAACGCCTCGAATTCGCTCGATGTAATCTCGTCGCCGAACAGCGTGTCGGCAAAGTCGGCCCCCGTCAATACCGTACACTCCGAGCCATCGGGACGACAGATATTGCCCGTCATCCAAGCATATCGGCCATCATAAGTATTGAAGGTTTCAAATTCGAAATCGAAATCGCCGAGCTCCCACAGGAAGGCGTTTGCATTGGTGTGCAGGCGTCCGACCAATTCGGAACGCAAAGCTGAACCGTTGCTCGGCGTCGTGATTCCATCACATTCGTCAGGTTCGACCGGATCGGACCCACCGTCGGGATTGCACATCGAAACAGGGGCAACCACAGCAACGGCAAAAATGGACTTGAACAAGGACATCACGCCTCCACAACAAAAAAGGAAAAAAACGCCCCCGAGGGCACGGCGAACATGCCCCAAGACGGACCCATCGTCCGCAGGTCGTCGCGCGAAGATGCATCTTGATACGTGCCTGCCCTCCATGCCTTTTGCACATCGACCGCCCGGCCGTGCGTCGAAGCCCCGCGCGTTTGTAAACCCCTTTACCAACTGCGACTTTGGCGCACACCGACGCGCCACGGCTCCGCTTTCCACCGCGTCGCGAACCTCCCGCTCGAACCAACTCCGGTGCGTTTGTTACATCCTGTTGCATGGTCTCTACGAGGGTTGCCATTCCGCGTACCACGGGGTTCCGCGGCACCGCACCGAGCCAGCCGGGCGCTTCCATCGCGGTACACTCGCATTCCACCTGCACAGAGAGGAATGGCAGTTGCTCGCACCATACATTGGCAGAAAATCCGTCTATCACCGCTCCGGCGGCGTCGCCGCGTACCGATTGATTCAATGGACCACCCGGGGGCCCCAGCTGCCAGCTTCGGAGGTCCTGGTATCGCTCCTCGACATGGGGTTTTCATCGGTTCTATCCGGTGTGCCCGCTATTCTGGACGTCGACGAGCACCTGCTGGCGCACCGGACGAGCCTCCCGAAATCGCTGCGACTGATCCTGCGGCTGTCGCCCCAAATCGCCGATAGTCCTGCCACTCGCGCCGCCCTGGCGGCGGTGCGAGCCGACGGCTGGCCAGTCGCCATCGATTTGAGTTCGGCCCCACACCAAACTGGGATGCTCGCCGCGGCGCAGTACGCGTGTTTTCGGCACTTCGACGCGGACCTCCACCTGCCCGACGCCCGCGCCGCCGGGGTGAAGTGCATCATCACCGATGTGCCAGACGCCTCCGCCGCCGAGTTGTACTACCGGCAATCGCACTGGGTGGAGCCCGCCGTAGCCACCGTCCCGTCGGCCCGCCGACTCACCCTCTGTCCCCAGCGTTCCTCCGCGTTGCAGCTCATCGCGCGCTTGGCCGATCTCCAGTCGCCAACTTCGGAAATCGAACGGCTTCTGTCGCTTGACCCGATGCTGAGTTTTCGGGTCCTGCAGATCGCCAATTCCGCCGCGTACGGGCGACGCCAACCGATAGATACCCTGACGGCAGCGATCACCTTGCTCGGTCGAAACGAACTCGCACAATGGGTCGGGGTTTTGACGCTCGCCCACAATTCCGACGCACAGTCAGAAACGGTGGTCAATGCTCTGGTTCGCGCCAAAATGTGTCAGTTACTCGCGGGCTACCTTGGCGTGTTCGAGCCCGATCGTGCGTTCACGGTGGGACTAGTGTCGGTTTTCGACACCCTGTTGAGAATCAGCCCGACCGACGTGCTCAACCTCATCGAGGCGGCGCCGGACGTTCGCGCAGCGGTTCTCCATCGCCGGGGGCAGCTGGGCGCGATCCTTTCGTATGCCGAAGCGCACGAGAAGCAACAATGGTCAGTGATCGACACCGGCGGGCTGGAACCAACGATGGTGAATACCTCGTGGACCCGTGCACTCGAATGGGCGCATCGAGCCGTGGACGCCGCAAGTGCCTAGCGGGTGTACAGCCCGCGCGGCCAAAAATGCACAGGATCGAGGCCGTCGGCTACGGCCCACGCACCAGTAGGTATCTTTCGCGCCATCAGCGGTTGGCCACGTAGCGAGTGCGTGGCCGTCGCGAACCTCGAACCTCTCCCCAAACCGGATTATGCGGGGCCCGAGGGGGCAACATGTGGTGGATGAACGCTGTCGAAGCGGCAGAACCGGTGGTCGACGGGGATCTCGCCGAATGGAAGGAAGCGCCGCGTTGGAAGTTGGGCGCGGACAGCCAGGTCGCCGGCGCATCGAAAGTCAAGAACCCCGCCGA
>SYKL01000145.1 GCA_005797785.1 Pseudomonadota bacterium
CGTCGGCCGGTATCGCAACCACGCGACCGCTGGCGAAGATCGCGAGCGGCCTCGCGAAGCCGGCCGGAGTTCGCATGGTGCGAGCGGGGGAGGAGCTTGCCTTTGTTCGCGATCTCCCCGTGCGGAAGTTCCCGGGGATCGGTGGCGTTGCCGAAGCGCGGTTGAAGGCTTCGGGGATTCATACGCTCGGGGATCTGTTGTCTCGCGGCGGAGAAAGCTCGGATTCGTTGCGGCGAGCGGTATTTCCGGAGGAACTGGCCGCCCTCGGCGACGATCGCCCGGCGTTTCAGGAGTACGACCAGGGCGGCACCCATGGCAGCATCTCCAACGAAACCACCTTTCATATGGATCTGGGCGACCGCCAGGTGCTTTGCGATCGGCTGCGGGCGTTGTCGGAGCGGGTCTGTTGGCGGCTGCGCCGCCGCGGAGTCAAGGCGCGCACGGTGGGTTTAAAGCTTCGCTATTCGGATTTCCAGACGCTCGATCGCAGCCAGACGATTCCGGCTACCGATGCCGAGGGAGTGGTCCTTGATACGGTCTGCACGCTCCTGGATCGCGCTCGAAGGCGGGATCTGCCCGTGCGTCTCGTGGGCGTGCGCCTCTCCAACTTTGTCGGTCAGCCCGAGCAGTTGGCGTTGCCGTTTGAAGCGCCACCGCCAGCGAGTCTGGCGATCGACGCCGTGCGAGCGCGGTTTGGGTATGAGGCCATTCGGCTCGGTGCTGCGCGAAGGTCGGCACGATGAGCCGGTTATTCGGCGAACCCAACTTCGAGCGAGTAGTAATGTTGCTTGTCGATAACCTCGATCGCCATACGGCCGGAGATTCCACGAAGCTCCCCGGTTCCCGAGTCGGGTACTACGGTGACCGCCAGCGATGGGGTGCCGCGGTTCATGGTGCCACTGTGCTGAAGCACAAAGGACCCTTGGCGGCCGGCGAGGGTCCCGGTCACCCTTTCGATCGCGACATAGCCCGCCGAACCTGGAGTGTCGGTGCGCGCGGCGATCATTTCGACCGTGCTGGTGGCCACCAAATCCCCCTGAAACTGCTTTTGCAGCTGGACGCGCCCGAGCGTGGTGCCGTCCAGGGTGTCGTAAGGGGGGTGCGGCGTGGAGGTGACATCAAAAGTGCCTTTTGCGAGCATCAATAATCCGGGCATAGGGGTGCACCAGCCTATCGGCATGCGCTTTGGGCGGCGAGTGCGGGGGTAGGCAAAAGTAAACCACTTTACTTTGTGTTAAGCCGTATGCGTAGGACGCTGACATCGCTGGTTTCAGGCGGTGTATCGCCGGGCAACGGCATGTAGCTGCGCCGGTGAGGTATACGGGGGTGGGGGAGCGGTGGAACTCATACCGTTTGGGCTGGTGTTGGTGCTGGCATACGGCGTTCAAACGGCAACAGGCTTTGGCGGCATGTTGGTCGCTTCCGTGCTCGGTTCATTTTTCCTGCCGATTGAGACGATTGCTCCTACGATGACTCCCATTTCGTTGTTGCAGACCGGGTTCATCGCGGTTCGCAATCGCAGGTACACCGACCGGGAGTTGCTGTTTCGTAGCATCCTTCCGGGCCTTGCGGTGGGTATTCCGTTGGGGGCGCTGCTTGGCCTGTTTTTGGACGGCAATGCCTTGCGCGGCGTGCTCGGGTTGATCGTCGGGTTTCTGGTGGTGCGGGACTTGATCGGCGTTGAACCTCCCGCTACTCCGAGCCGGGTGGGAATTGTCAGCGCCGGGGTGACCCAGGGGTTGATGGGCGCGGGCGGACCGTTGCTGCTCTGGTCGTTGGGGCGATTGTCGCTATCGCCTCAAACCCTGCGTGCAACACTAACAACGGTGTGGGTGATCACCGACTCGCTCCTGCTCGGGTGGTGGATCGTACAGAATCGGGTCAACGCAGAGACCCTACAAACCTCGGTTTTTCTGCTTCCTGCGGTGCCGCTGGGGTTGTTGCTCGGGGAGTTCGCGTTCAAACGCCTGGATGCGGCGATGTTTAAGAAGGCGCTGACCGTCGGGTTGGCGGTGATGGCGGTGTTGTTGTTGGTGAATTCGTTGCGGTAGTAAGGGCGTTGACGGATTGGGTCGGAGCGGACCCTGGGACTAGGGGGGCAGGCGTTAGGGTGAGATCCGGGAAACCATGGATGTTAAGCGGAGTTCGGGGTCATCAGGCTCACATCGAACGTCGGCGAGGAGCCTGTCCCTCCCGACGTCGTACACCCGAACTCCCCGGTCCGTGATCGTCATGTGCGACACGAAGCCGCTGTCGGTTTCGACGGGGATGCTGCGGCGACTCTCGTAGACCTCGTAGTGTGCTCCGGTTGTAGAAAACGAAACGATGTTGTTGTCGTCGTCGATGTGCTTGGCGCTAAATCCATCTTCCACAGTTAGCTCCACCTTTTGGGGAGTGCCGAACCGGTAGCGGATGCCCGCGCCCGGTTTCGCGGAAGGCACGATACAAAGGGCGACATGCTTGCCGCGCGAGGTCGTGCATTCGAAACCGGTGTCCTCGCCGTCGCACAGGCTGCGAGGTCCTGGCGGTGGCGCATTGGGCGCAGGCTCAGCCTGATGTGCGTGTGGGGACCCGGTGTCGGCGTCGGGTGCTCCCGGAGGAGGGAGGGGACCGGCGCACGCGAGGGAGAGCATGACGGTGCATGAGGTGATCTTGAGGTGCATCATATCGTCCTTTTCGATAGCGGTTCGGGTTCACTTGGCAGATCGTGAATGGACCGGCTTGTTCCTAAACCACAGATCGATGCCGATTCCGCCTTGGATGTAAAAAGCGCCAGGTCGATTGGTGTCCTGCAGGTTGGCACCGGCTTGCAGCACCAACCGAGGTTTGTGAATTCTACCCCACGCGGGATGTGGAATATAAACCAAGGTTCCGCCAACCCGCATCCGCGAGTTCCCGTCGGCGAAGGTGGTCGCATATTCAAAGTAGGGACCGACCAGGAGTTGTGCGGGATCGGTGCCTTCCCACGCTTGAAAGAGGATAAAAGAGGTGTTCGCCACGATTCCGTCGTGTTGCGCGATCAGCCGGTCGTACAGGCGTTCGTGTTGATAAGGACCGTCAAAACCGTCCAATAGGTAATAGTAAAGGTTCGTACTATTTCGAACCACCACCGGACCAAATTTGAATTGGACGGTGGGCTGTAGCGAAAACCGGTGCCCCAAACCGGCTTCTTCTTCGCCTTCGCGAGCGTCTTCGACAGCGTCGCCGTAGTCGGCGTCCGCCGAGGGGTAGGACAGCATGTATCCGACCGCTCCAAAGTAAGGGATCAGATGGTACTCTGCGCGGAGTTTAAAGATCTTGATCGGAAGCCACTCCACGTGGGCGCCGACTTCAGCGAAAGCGGGGGAAACGACAAGATCGGCGCCGGTTTCCCAGTACACTCCGTCGAACAACTTCGAGCCGTCGCGTCGGTAGGTGTCGCGGTAGATCGCGGAGGTTTCTAGCGCGATTCCGACCGGTTGGGTGCGAAACCGAAGGTCGATCGGCATGAAGAAGTGGGTGTCCAGGTCCGGCTTTGGTTGGGGGGCAGGAGCCGAGGGTTCGGCTGCCCAAGCGGTCGCAGATACGAACGCTAACCCACATGCCACCGCGCGAAAGCCCATTTGACCTCCGAGGTCATGGTACACCAAATGGAGGAAGGGGCGGACATTTGTCGCCAAGAAGCGAAGGACTCAGCTCACTCGGGCGCCGAACAAATCCACAGCGAGCGCTTCTCGACCGTCGGGAAGCACATTGAACATCCGAAAACTGAAGTGATCCGGGTCACACCAGTCCAGCACGATCCGCCAGCCCCAGGCCGGGGAACCGTCGCCCGCCGAGTAGGTGCCAAACAGGAAAAGCATGCTTCCCTGCTGGTAACCATTGAGGGCCATGCCGGAGGAGGCATGAAAGGTGTCCGTGAAGTCGCCGCGGCACGAAGGGGCAGGTCCACTGAGCACCAGCTCGCCCTCTCTGGACGCGCCATCGTGTGCCCAGCGCACCGACAGGCGGTCGGCCGCGACGATGAGCGTTCCATCCGAAACATGGGCGGGAGTCCCTGGCATGAACCAGAGACGGTTGGTTCCCGTAAAGCGGCCGTGGTGGGATGCAGGAATCATGGGGCGATTCTACCTCGCGTTTCGGCGCGTGCAACTACCATGATCCCTCCGGCCCGCCATACGCCCCAATGTCGCTCACCGACCCATCGACATCCAGGATCAACGCCGAACCCGCATCCCGCAGCGGCGAATCGTCGGTCAGGTGAAGATCCCAGTCGCGCGTGTCGTTTGAACGGGTGTCGACATACCCTGGTTCGTCCTCGGCTTCGGTGATCGGGTGGAGGGTGCTCTCGTAGAACGCTGCGCCGTAGCTGTTTTCATAGAAATAGGTGGAGGTCTCCGTGACCGAGCCGTAGCTCAGCCACAGGAAGTCACCTTCGCCCTGGTCGATCGCGCCCTCGCCGAATTGATTGCCGGCGATAGCGGTATTGACCAGTTGAAGCGAGGTGTCGCCCTGCCAATTGTTGGCGTAGAACAAGGCTCCGCTGTAGACAAACGGAACCTGAATGTTCGCGAGAATGTCCACGTTGGTAAGCGAAAGGTTGGCGCCGGTTAGCCGGAACCAACCGTAGGTGAGGGTGCCTTCATTTTGGTGGTTTCCGGAAAAAATGACGTTCGTGAAAGATGTGGTACCCAGGGCGATGTCGATGCCACCGACGTAGCCGGTGGCTGCCGATATTGCATTGTCCGCGATAACCATGTGGGAGGCTTCCCAGTCGCCGTGGGTCGCCATGAGCCACGATTCGTTAGGACCGGTGCCGAGCATTTCGTTGTTGACGAAAAGGACGTGGTCCCAAATTCCTGCCGCGTTTGTGCCGACTAACACCCCTTCGCCTGCGATCCCGTTCGACGAGATTTCGCCGTTGGTCAACGAAACCGAGGCTTGATCGCCCACGCAGAGCACCCCGGTGATGTTGTCGACGCCGGCCACGGTGTTGTTGGTGATGGAGAAATCGTCCAGCGAAAACTCTGATCCCTCGCCGCTCACGTAGAACATGCCGTTTACGCTGTCGTCGTGGCTCACGTGGACATCGGCCACCGTGAGCCCATCGGCCACGAGGCTGGCGTACTCTACTCGCCCGACGGCTCCGTCGAGTGGGCCTGAGACAAGCTCCCCCACGCCAATGTCCGAGATCGCCACGTGGGTGAGAGTCAGGGAGCCGCCGTCCACATCAAAAGCGCGGCCGTTACCGGATATCGTGAGGCTGTACAGGTGGGCGTCAGTGTCGACAAAACTAAGGATATTCTCGTCATTTCCGGTGATTACAACGTCCCCGACGCCGACCAGAGTGACGGCGGAGGTGATCACGGCTCCGCCGGTGTAGGTGCCCTCGGCGAGGCAGTACAGGGCGCCGTCGGCGGCGTTCTCCATGACTACCGCCAGGTCAAAGTTATTGTTAATAGCGATGTTTCCAGGATCGACACTGTCGTCACAATTGTTGTCGACGTTGTCGCACGGCAGCTCTTCGGCGTCGGGGCGGACGAGGGCGTCGTTGTCGTTGCAATCGGTGGAATCCTCTACAAACCCCTCCGGGATCTCGCAGGCGTCGGTGGTGACGTCAAAGTCGCCGAAGCCGTCGTCGTCCGCATCCGCGTAAAACACGGAGGCATCGACAGCTTCATCGTCGACGAGGTCATTGCAGTTGTCGTCGACCTCATTGCACAGCTCGGGCGCGCCTGGAAAGATGTCCTCGTTATCGTCGTTGCAATCGGTGCCTTCGAGAAAGCCGTCGCCGTCGGCATCCACCAAGTCGGTGTCGGCATCGGTGTCAACGGGAAGGTCCGTGTCCGCTGGATCGGAATCCTCCGGCCCATTGCAAGCGATCGTCGCCGAAAAGAACAGAACCGACCAACGAGCCATGCCGCCCTCCGGCGACACGCTACCGCTTTCCCGGAGGCCTGCCAATCGTCGGGGGAGGAAGGGAGTTCGGGGAGGGGTTTCGTTCGCATCGCCCGACCCGGTGGGACCCAGGTGATCTCGCGCGGAACGGCCGTTCGCGTCAGCGCCCTTCGTTAACATTTGTTAACGAACCGTGGCCACAGCAGGTGTCGAAGGTGGGGGTCGCGGCGATGTTTCGTCGTCGCCGGGCGGTGGTGCCCGGGGTGATCAACAAGGTGGTGGCGTTCTTCGTGGGCATTCTGCACCGCGGCCTGATCTTGGATCTCACCGGCCGGTTGATGGAACGCGCCAACCGCGCTTAGAACGCGGATGGTCGGCGCTACTCCAACCAGACGCCCAGCGGGCCGCCAAACGCGCCGATGTCGCTTTGGGTGCCGTCCGCATCGAGAATGTCGGCGTTTCCGGCATCGATCAACGGGGACCCATCGTCGAGGTGAAGATCCCAATCGGCGGTTTGTTCTGCGGTGACGTCGACATAGTCCGCACCTTCCTCGGATTCGGTGACCTGAGAGTTGTTGCTGGCGTAGAACATCGAGTCGTCGCTGTTGCCATGGTAGAAGTTCGAATCCAAAGAAACCGCGCCGTAGCTCAACAACAGGATGTCGGCCTCGCCCTCGTCGGGGATGGTTTCGCCGAATTCGTTTTCGGTGATTGCGGTCTTGGTAATGCTGATACTGGTGTTTCCGCTCCAGTCATTCGCATAGAACAGCGCCCCGCTGTAGATGTAGGACGTCTGAAGGTTGGCCACGATGCTGACATTCGTGAGGTTCAACGAGGAACCTCGGACCATAAACCAGCCGTACGTGTAGTTGCCGCCCGTTTGGGAGTTGCCGGAGAAGATCGAGTTGGTGATCGTCGCTGTGGCGGTGTACACGTACACCCCGGCGTGGGTCGCGGCCACGGTGGAAGTGTCGGCGATTTTCAGGTGTGAAGCGTTCCATTCGCCGACGACCAACGCGAGCGTGCCGCTTGCGGTTCCGCTGGCAACGCTGTTGGCGACGACATTTACGCCCTGCCAATCGCCGGTGACGTCGGTGAGGTTTGAGGAGGAGGTTGCGGACGAAAGCGTGTTGTTGGCGATTTTGCCGTCTGAGAGGTCGAAAATCGGGAAGCCCTGGGTGAAAAAGATCCCCGTGGCTGCGCCGTCGGTGGCGATGGTGTTGTCCGCGATTTCGAAATCGGTGAGGGTGAGCTCGGAGGTGCCGTCGACATAGAAGAGCCCTTCAAAAGGTGCATCTTCATCAAAGCTCAGATCCGTTACGTGGAAGTCCTGCGCGTTCAGGGCCCCGTCCAAGAGTCGGACAGCGGCGCCGGAGATCACCTCCGGAGAGCCGTTGATTTGCAGGCCCGTAATTTCGATATTGTCGGCGGTCACCGAACCACCTTGGACGTCGATCGCACGTCCAAACCAGGTGAGAGTTACCCCTTCGATGTGCACATCGGCGCCGGATACCGACAGCGCGTAGTCACCATTTCCGCGGATGATGACTCCTCCTTCGCCGATGATCGTCAGATCGTGGTCGACATACGCGCCATTGGAGTAGATTCCCTCCGCCAAACACAGCGCTTCCCCGTCGGGCGCATTGTCGATCGCCGTCTGTAGCGATTCATCGTCGGTAATGAGCGTGTTGTTTGGATC
>SYKL01000018.1 GCA_005797785.1 Pseudomonadota bacterium
AGTGACGCCAGGAATCGCCTTTTTTACGATCGGGCCACCATGGGGCATGACGCCTTTGCCGCTCATTCCGGGGACGGGGTCTTGTGGCGGGGGCGCTTTGGGCGTATCGAGTTTGGGAATCGGGAGGATTTCGCCCTGAAATCCGAGCCCTCGAAGGTTGGCGATCACGGCCGCCTCAATTCCGCGCCGGTCGTCCCGCGTATGTGCCTGCGAAAACACCAGATCAAACTTTAGCTTGCCAGAGTCGACTTTTGCGTTGCGGATCAGGCCAGCTAGCCAAACGCTTCGGCCTGTGGCGGGATCGCGCACTTGGGTCGCTGCAGGCTCCAACAAGGCGATCGGATCGGTTTCCATTCAAACTCCGTCGCCCTCCTATAGCGGGGTTCGAATTCGTTGACACCGTGCGGGGGCGCGTCAAGAGCGCAGCAGCCACCAGAGGGTAGGCGCCGCAATCAGGGTTGCGCCTACAAAAAATGCGAACCAGCGACTTTCCCACCAGGGGCGTTCCGCCACCATGGTGTGGGTAACGGTGATGGGGCGGTTGGCGCGTTCGCGTTCTACGGCGTCCGGATGGGTGATGGCCGTGGGGGTTTCGCTAGGTTTCCGGGTGCGTTCCCACATTCCAGACACCGGAGTGGATTCGGGTTCGCCCTCATCGATGGGGCCGGCGGAAACCGCATGTGGAACCATAGGTGTGACGTCGGCGAGCAGGTCGTCGGTGGCATCGTCGGCACCTTCCGGCACATCCATTTCGTCAAAGTGTGCGTCGGCGCCCTCCAGCATACGAAAACGCTCGGACCACTCGAGCAATTCTGCGGTCATCTGTTCGCGCGTGGGGCCCTCGATGAAGAGGTCGGAGAGGGCTTCGGCCGCCGCTGAGCTATCGGAGAACCGATGCCTGGGGTCTTTTGCCAGTAGTTTTTGGATGACCGCGCCGAGCGCGGGGTACTGGCGAGAGGCGGCGACAGTGCGGGATACATCGGCTTCTTCGGCGAGAATCTGCAATTCAGAGGGATCCCGCGCGGCGTACAGGGGCGAGCCGGTCAACCATTCCGCCAGGATGGCACCAACGGAGAATTGATCCGATAAAAATGTGTATTGTCCGCTGAACGTCTCGGGTGCGGCGTACTGGGGCGCGTCGACCGCACGGCCAGGAAGGCCAATTTCTCGGCCTGCTTTGGATAGTATGGGATCCAGAATGTAGAGTTCGCCTTGGGGACCAAGCAGCACATGTGCTGGTCGAAGCGCCCCGTGGAACCAGTCCGCACCGGCCCAAGATCGAATTTCATGGAGCTGCATCAACACGGAGGCTGCCCAGGATACCGCGACGGAGGGGGGAAGCATTCCGAACCCTTGATTCATCCGCCCTTTAACTACTTGTTGGAGGCTGGGGCCGTGAATCCAAGGCATGCCGAGATGGAGCAGGCCGTCGGTGAGCTCGCAGCTATCTACCTTGACAAAACCGGGACCATTTCCTTCGGGCTGTCGCGCAAGTTGATCAAAGATGGCGTCCCGATGCTCTTCATTCCGGGGACGGACGATCTTCCAGGCGAAAGGGACGCCCTCCCGCACGACGCCCCAAACGACGCCGGAGTCGCCGGATCCGAGACGTTCGATCCATTGGACCGCCGAAGCCACAGCATCCCCCGCCATCCGTCGGCAGAGTACGCCCCTTCTCTCCGGGTTTCAACAGGCGGAACCAATTTGTGCGGCGCAGTTGATCCTAAGGGGGCCGTCCTGAGGTACCCTTCGGGCATGTGGGCTTTCCTCGCCATCACCGCATGGGCGACCGACGATGTGACTCTGTCTTCGATGGCGGAGCACGCCGGTCGAAACGTAAATGACGACCTTGATGCGGATCTACGTTCGTTGTACCACGATCTTGGCGTGATGATTGCGGCGCCTCCGACTCCCGCGCACACCACGGGAGCCCTCGGGATGAGCGGCGATGTGGGGGCAACCTTACTTTTACCGGACCTCAGGGGCGAGTCGAGCCCGACCGCTTGGGAACGGGCAGTTCCTGATGAAGATCCTGGGGATTTCCTCTATGTTCCGCAGATCAATTTGCGGAAGGGGCTGCCTTTTTCGGTGGAAATGGACGCACACGCCGCTTGGATCGGGCGTTCTCGACAATCGGCCTTTGGGGGTCAGATTCGAGTGGCGGTGTTGGAGGGATGGAAGCCCTACCCGGATGTCGCGCTTCGATTGGGATATTCTGCCTACTTGGGTAATCCAGAGCTGGGCTTGGGTGCTTTGGAGATGGGCGGCACCATTGGTACCAAGGCTCCTTTCGGGAAGACGGTCAAAGATGCGACGATCGCGCCCTTTGTCGATGCCGTGGCGATTCGGGTGTCGGCAAACCCGCACGCCAGTTCTGTGGACGCGGCGAAGGAAGTGCTGTGGACGGCCCGAATTACGGGCGGTTTTGAGATCGTGCACGGCGGCGTTCTGCTGCGACTTTCGGGCGGAATCGCCCCGCCTCGGTTGCCCACGGTGCAGATGTCGGGCGGTTTCGCATTCTGATTTTCTTGCTGGTACGGCTTGGTTGGGCCGTTCCATCGGTGCATATCGAGGCGACGGTGGATGTGAACCACGGTTCAGTTTCGGGCCGTATGCGGGTGAACAGCGCGGAGCCTTTTGTGTTGGTGGACCCGCTGGCTCAACTGCCGATACCGGGGGATGACCGTGTGTCTTTGCGGACCTTCCCTGGTGTGGAAGAGGCCGGCTTCGTCCGGTTTGACAAGGTGGACGCGGATACTTGGTGGTTTAGTACCGTGCTGCCTCGCCGCTATGGAGACATTGGCGCCACTGCGGAAGGAATGTTCGCCAATGGAGCTTGGTATCCGCAGCTGCTGGTCGACGGGGCGCCGCCGAATGTGGAGTGGACGGTGGAGCTTTCGCTGCCGGAGGGGGCCGGTGGCGCGCTCGGAAATCGAGTTGGGAGAGATAAAATCCAATGGGGAGGTACGGCGGATCGCGCAAGCCTCGCGGTTGTGCCGCGTGGACAGATCACGTCGGTAGTTGGCAAACAGGTTTACCTTCTCACCAAGGGGAAACCGCGGAAAGCGTTGATGGCCGAGTTGCGCCGGTTGTTGGGGCCGAATGATGCTCCGCTTCCATTGGCGATCGTGGAAACCCCAGACCGCCGCCGTTTGGGGCGCGCGGGTTTTGGGCTTGCGTATGTGAGCGATCGCGCGTTCCGCACCACTCCGGGGCTCCACTCCTTCCATCGCAAGCCGATCAAGCGGGCTTTGATGGAGTCGCGCTTGACACAAGCGGATCCTTTCGCGCGCGCGATCGGGGCGGCCGCACTAACGCAGTCGGAGGCGGATGGTGGGACGCGGACTCTCCAGAAATTCTCATGGAACCCAACCATTCATGCGTTGGTTTACTCGGAGAGTCTGCCTTTCTTTTCGGAGATCTTTGATCGGGTGCATCCCACCGACCCGGTCAACGATGATTTGACGGACCTTTTCGCTCCGCATGCGCCGGGCGCGGCTGTGGTGGCGCAGATCGGGGATGCGTACGGGCGAGATGCTGTATTTCGCCTCGCATCTTCTTTGAGCGGCAATGAAACCCTCGATGAAGCCTCTCTTCAGGCAGGGATACCGATAGAGTTCATCGAGCAGTGGCGTCGGCCGCCGGTTCTTGAGGACTACCAGATCGTGGACTTGGACGGAATTCGTGGCGTTGCTCGAAAGACTACCCCAGATGCGCCCGATGAAGTGGTGCAACTTCGGGTGGATGGGAAGCCAATTGTCTGGAGAACCGGTGAGGGTCCTTCGGTATGGCGTGCACCGCCCGGTTCGGGCCGTTTGCTCGCGATCGATCCGGAACGGCACCTGGATCAACCGAGGCTTGGGGATGCGCTTCCGGCGCGGTGGTTGGCCACGGGATGGATCGGCATAGAAAGCGTCGATTTTGAGCAAGCGGTGATTGTCGCGGAGGCCGTCGGCACCCTTCGCCGCAACGACGACACCCATCACCTTGGATATGCGAGCCTGTATGCCGATCGAGACACTCGCATCGGAGCTGAGCTGGGGTATGTGTGGCGATTTGGCCCGCGCCTGGACGGACTGCGTCATGCGCATAGAATAACAGTTGGGATAGGTCCGGTATTATTGGACGATCGGTTTGTGGCTCTTCCGTCTTCGAAGCGGATCGCGGTGCAGGGTTCGGTGGGGTACGCCTACGATTCCAGGGTGGACACGACTTTTCCGCTTCGGGGGTCGCGACTGGGCGTGCAAGGTGACTTCGGCGGCGTACCGGGCACCGACGCGCGTTGGGTGATCGGTCAGTTTTCGGCGATGACTGTGGGTTCACCGCATCCTCGCTGGGCAGTAGCGGCCCAGTTTCGCGGCGGGCTCGCCGAAAGCAACCTCGACCATCGGCTGCTTTCGTTAGGCGGAGAAGGCGGTCTTTGGAGTGTAGCCGGATCGCCGGTGTCGGGGGATGTTCGGGTGGTGACCCGATTCGAAGCCCGCTGGGCGCCTTTGCGGCATGCCTCGGTGCCCTTGCTGGTGTTGTGGGGTTCGGACCTTCACCTTTCCGCAGGTTTGGAGGCGGGTTCCGTGTGGAAGGCGGGACGGCCTAGCTCGGTGGTCGGAGCCACCGCCGGGGTGGGGGTGGTGGTGGAGTGGTTCGGAATGAGCCCGGCGATGCTCGGGGTATCGATGGGATTTCCGTTGCACGGGGAGGGAGTTGAGCTGGAACGCCGACCGGGCTGGTTCCTAAGGGTGGGGCAGCCGTTTTGAGGCCATATCTAGTAAAGTAGTTGACTAATCGTTCGCCGATGGCGAACGGTTTTCACCGATTTTTGCAGAGATATCTTCGGCGTTAAACCCGGCATCCGAGTCTTTGAGCCAGGAATAGTCAACCTGTTGACCATCTACCAGCAGGTAAGTTGGCCGCCAGCCGGCCTTCCGGGTCCATAGAAAAGCGCCGCCCCAAAGGGTTGCCGCTTCTGCCGCGACAAATCCGAGTGCCGCAGAGAGCACCGCTTGAGCGGCCCCACCGAGATGATTGGACAAAAGCAACGCTTGAAGTGCCTCTCTCGCGCCCTCACCCGCCATGGTGGGTGAAAACAACGTGCCAAGGATCTGCAGCAGGCTGCCGAATACGACAGGGATGAACTCCACATCCACGACGCCGATCGCCATGGCCGTGAAATAGTAGACGATGGCGGTGCTGAAATGGGTAGCGAACTTGGCCAGCAACACGCCGAAAATAAGTTTGGTTTGGCCTTCGTAAGCCGCCGCCGCCTGCAAAAACCGATCGGATTGGCGGCGAAGGGGGCCAGGCAACCAGGATCCCAGGCGGTCCAAGAGGTTTTTGGCCCGGCGCGGTCGAGCCAAGCCTAGCAACAGACTGAAGGTGAGCGTCGCTGAGAAAATGCCGATAATTGCGGTCAATTGTCCGGCTCTGGCCCCGGCGACGCCGTGGAGGACGGCGTAGCCCGCAGGGAGTGTGAGGAGCAGTCCCGTAAACAGACCGGCGATGCCCATGAATTTCTCCAGGGCCTTGGCCATGATCGCTCGGTGCCACTGGTTGCTGTAGCGTCCCGCTTCATAGAGAGTGTATGCATCCAGACCAATGGTGGACGGTAAAAACGTACCGATGAAGCGCCCAATCAAGAAAGAGGTGACGCCCTGCTGCCAGAACGGGAATACGATGCCCTGCCCACGAAGCAGCAGTTGCCAACCGGCACATGACGCGAGCACCCCCGCGAACTTGATGGTCATGGCGACGAGTGACCACCCGAAAAATGGGAGCGGATCGACATTCTGCACATAGTCGGCGATGGCGTGCCCGATGGGTATGCGACCGATATGAGGTTCTCCCGCAACAACCAGCGGAGTGGAACGTGGATCCTTGTCGTGCGGCAGGCGCACATAGACCATTTGATGCTGGGAATCCACCCAATAGCCGTTGGCCGAGCGGAGCTCCTCTCGGCTGGCGAGTGGGGGAATCGTCGTGCCGTCCATCTGAATCGAGGGAACGTCGCCTTCAACTGGCGCAAAGTACACACCGTAGGGGTCGCGGTTCCACGTCCCGACCTCATGGGTGAGCAACAGCCAGAAACCCGCGATCGTTAGGGCCAATTTTGCCGCGTTGGCTGCTAGCCCTTTCAAACGCTTGTTGCGGTTCGCCAACCTTCCCCCCAGGTCGGGGAGCGTAATCCGGCCTCGCTAGCGCTGCGACCATTCCAAAACGAGCGTCGCCAGCGCTTGTTTTACCGTGCCCTCGTCGCGCTCTCGTACCCCGTCCCAGCGAATGGCGCGCGTGCCACGTTGAATCCATACATGATCGCTTTGAACCGCCAACATTTCTCCCGAAGTGTCCGCCGGAGCCCGTCCAGTCACGGCTTCCGCTGTGGCCGCAGCGCCGAGCCGCGGTGCCACTAGCCCGCCATTATCCACGCAGGTACCGGTCTTAGTGGGGAATCGGTGAAGGGCGATCACTTCGCCCAGCGGGGAGCCGTCGCCGATCGCCAACACCCGGCTGGAGGCGGCTTCGAGATCCGGGAAGCCAAATAGCGCGTAAGATCGCCCGTTTGGAAGTTTAAGGGTTCCTCTTTTTCCAGAACGGTGCAAGACGTCGACCACCGGTGCGATCTTTTCAAGATCTTCGGGAAGCGCGGGCCATCCGCCTACTTCCACAGTTCCTTGCAGTTCGTACACCGCACGTTTCCAGCCGGTGGGCAGGGTCTCTTCTGAGGGAGGGGCGGCAACGATGCCTTCGCCGGAGGTTTCGAGAGAGGGAGCCGCTTTTCCCAGACGACCGAGTGATCCGGTGGGCGGGGGCAGTGTGGGGGCTTCCTCGACTTTTTTCGAAGGAGCGGCGGGCGCTTTCTCGGCTTTGGTGGCGGGCGCAGCAGGTTTTGCCGCACGTGCGCCCTCTTTGGTGAGTTCGGACAACACATGCCCGAGCTCGGGCAGAAGCACCTTTTCCACGGCCAAGCGGCACCCGGCTTCGGAGCCTGGAACTGCCACAACCAGGGTCGAACCCAATACTCCGGCGATCGAACGTGACAACCAGGCGGCGGCGCCCACTTGTTGGTAGGACAGTGTGCGGAAGAGTTCGCCAAATCCGGGCAAAGTGCGGTCGCAAACGGCGATGACGGCCTCTGGCGTGACATCTTTGGCGGAAATGCCCGTGCCTCCGGTCAGAAGTACGACGGACGCCACTTTGGCCTGTTTGGAAATTTCGGCTTGAATGGCGGCTTGGTCATCGGCGACCAGGGTGCGGCCGAGTACCGTGTGACCGCCTTTTTCGAAGAGTTCCACGGCGGCAGCCCCGCCGGTGTCGCTCTGCAACGTCCGTGAGGAGGATACCACTACAATGTGGACATTCACTGGGGTATTTCCCGCAGTTGACCGATGTTCGTTCGCGCTCATCCGACCTCCCGGGCGCGATCCGACCACCAGCGGCGCTTGAACGCAAGAGCACCGCACACAATGCCGTCCGAATCTCGCGCATGCACGTCGTAACGTGATACATTGTGCGGCATGCGTACACGTATACTTGTGACCCTTTCCGCCGGTGCGGCGCTGTCGGTTGGCTGCGGCGCCACCGCCAATACCGACGATCGCCCATTGGGCAATCCTCCTCCTCAGGAAGAGGTGCACGGAAATCCTCCGTTTGAGCCGGATCTTCCGACTTGGGATCAAGTTCCGTCCGGCCACCCCGAAGGAGCCACCAATCCGCCACGTCCGGTGCTGGTGGTGACTCCCACCGGTGAGTGCTACAAAGATTGGGTGGGAAGCATGTTAATGCCGCAGCCGCACACCAGCGACCGAGTCCAGGACTGCAGCGCCGGAGCGCCAAATACGCCCTGTGGCACGGAGATCCAGTGTCCGGACCGTGCGTTTGAGCTGCTGGCCAAGTGGAAAGCCGGGGAGACGCCAGGAGAAAAGAAGGATGCTCCCTGACGATCGGGCTCGGGCCCGTCAGGAGTGGCAAAACCGGGTGACCGCGGAGTACCGGTCGGCCGCGGTCACAGGGCAGTTGTTGCATTGGCTGATTCAAG
>SYKL01000002.1 GCA_005797785.1 Pseudomonadota bacterium
GAGGCCGCGCGCCTCGAGCACCGCGCCTAAAGCCGCCGCTGAAAGCCCCTTTCCAAGAGATGATAGCACGCCACCGGTAATGAAGATGTACTTCTTGCGCACAGCATCTCCAGGCTATGGGGGGTTCAACCTTTCAAAACAACGACGAACAGCGTCCAACTGGGCCGGAGTATCCACCCCGATTTCAGCCGACGCAACCGCTCCAACAGCTATCCGGTAACCCGCCGCCATCCACCTCAACTGTTCAAGATCTTCGGATCGGTCCAATTCCGTTGGAGGAAGCGCCCCGAGCGCGGCGAGCACCCCCGGCTGAAATCCGTAGATGCCAAGGTGCCGAAGCCACGGCCCCCGATAGGGCACCGCAGCACGCGAAAAATAAAGGGCATAACCGGATCGATCGACAACTACCTTTACTATATCAGGGTCCGTGGCCACTTCGATGGAAGTACACAACGTGCCTATCGGCGCCCCCCCCGCCAACAGTTCCGCAACTCGGGCGATGTGTTCGGGATCCACCAACGGTTGGTCGCCCTGCACGTTGACCACTTGACAATCCGGGAACTTGGCCGCGATTTGGGCGACCCTTGCGGTGCCATTGTCGGCCGGACCTGTGAGAATCGCCTCTCCCCCGAGCGTTTCAATGACGGAGACCACTTCGGGATGATCCGTCGCTACGATCACCCGGTCGATCGCCGTACATTGCCGAACTCGCTCCCATACCCGAGCGATCAACGGCTTCCCGGCGACATCCGCGAGGATCTTCCCAGGCAAGCGCTGTGAGCTCCATCGGGCTGGAATGACCGCGATCACCGCCATTACGGTTGAACCGCCGCTTGCGCGACCGCGTCGACCACCTGGGCCATCCGTCGATAATCCAGTCGATCCGCGGTATCCTCCGCGGTGTGGTAGTGAAAGTTCCTCAGGTAGGAGGTGTCTGTCACCATCACCGCGCCAAAACCCTGCGCGCGGTAGCTCCGGTGATCCGACCAATCGATGCCTTGCAACAGGGTTGGCGCGTTCATCGACCACACCGGAATCGTGTCCGCGGCCTGCATGCCGGCTTTGACCCGGCGAACCTCGGCCATCGCTCCAAGATCCCCAATGACCGCAATGAAGTTCCCCTGGTCCGGGTAAATGAGCGTCAAAGCCTCAATAGGAAACTTCTGGGAGTCGGGCGTATCCACAAAGGTGCCGATCATCTCCATGGAGATCACCCAACGGATGTTCCGCTCTGAGCGTCGCAATTGTTCGGCATGCACCGCACTGCCCATGTGCTCACTTCGAAAGTACGGCGGTTCTTCCGTGGAAACCGCCGCCAACTCGATCCCGCCAGCGGGAGGTTGGGTCGCCAGAATGCGGCCCAGCTCGATCAAACCCGCCACCCCGCTCGCATTGTCGTCCGCTCCTGGCAATTCGTCGCAGGTGTCGTAGTGGGCGACGACGACCGAAGTGGGCGCGGCAGCCCCAATCCGAGCCACCACATTCCAATACGTCCTTCCTTCCGCCTCATACGACTGCTGTTCCACTTGAAGGCCCGCCGCTTTCCATTGTTCGGCGATGTAGTCGGCCGTCCGCTTCAGATTCTCCGGATGCGTATAATCACGGGGAACGAACTCCTCAGACAGCATTCGAACGTGGCGCTCCAACGCCTCCGGATCGGCTCGCTTTTCGACGGACACGGGAACGGCCGGCGTTGTAGGCTGTACGATCGCAAAAAGGGTCAATGCCCCCAAGGCGCCCATCCCGCCCAACACCAATGCGACCTTCGTTCCACGATTCATGGCCGTCCTTATCGTAAGGTACTTTACTAATTAGCGCGATTGGTGGTGTACCAAATGTCCTGATCATCCCCATTGTAGGCATAGTATACCAAGTGCACATACCCTGCGGAATCCAGGGTCAACTTCGGACCCGTTCCTTGATCCGCGATTTCCAGAGGTTCGTCGAAGGGAAAGCGGTCCAGTTCGATGCCACCCGAAGGCGTGACCCAGGCCACCACCGGATCGCCGTCCGAGGGTACCACCAGAGTCGGGTCCATCGAAAATCCTGGATCTAACGCAACGAATAGTGGAGACTCTCCGTCGATCGTCCAGACGACCCCGATATCGTACGGGCCAAACTGGGCTTGCTCCGTCCACGTCCAGTGTAGCGTCCCTCCGGCGTCAAAGGCTTCGGGCTCATCCGAGGAATAATCCACGCTTTCAAAGAGCACGTCCTCGGTCCACCCAGCACCGTCCCATTCCAGGCGATGAATGTCGTCAAATCCCTCCGCATCGGAAACCGAAACTCCAGCGACCATGGTGTCACCGTGAGCCGCGAGCGCCATTCCAAAGGTATTGACGTCATTGTCCTGCAACGCAATCGGATCGCCGTCCTCCCACACACCGTCCACTCGCACCGAATGGGTCGGCCAACCTTCTGTATAGTACAATGAGTGAAGGCGGCCTGCGGAATCCCGCGCTAGAATCGCCTTTTCACCGAGGCCAACCAACACCGGCGTGGACCATGCCCCGTCTTCCCAGCGGGCGGACCACACCTCCGTGGTCTCCGCATCAGGTTGGGCGTCAAACACCAGATCAACGGCATTTTCGTCCACGAGCAGGAACGGCCGAATCGACTTGTATGCCAACAGAGGAAGGGTTTCCGTCGTCCACTCTCCGTTTTCACGAATCGCGTGGTAGAGGTTGGCCGGGTCCAGGGAAAAGTCGTGCCACACGACATGAACACGGCCATCGTCTGTCACCGCGATCGACGCCGTCTTTGCGTTGCCGGTGGTCGCGAAGATCACCTCGGGGGCGGAATAGGCCATCGGATCGGCGTCGGTGTCCGGCAGTACCGAGTCGTCGGTATCCGGGAGATCGGTGTCAGGAGGAACTTCGGAATCCGGCGGTATCACGTACGTTTCCGCGGCTTCCGTGTCGGCGGTTTCGATCGGATCTGCGGTGCACCCCACCAGCACCCAAGCCAACCATCGAAACACAGGAAAGTTCACCGCTTTCTCCCATAACTTCCGACAGCAAGCCGAAGACTGCGCGGACAGGATACGCCTACGATATCCCGCTCGCGCTCAGGAGACTTCGATGGCCGAATTCCAGTTTCAGGAAATGTTCCCGCAATCGGAGGATTCCACGCCTTATCGCCTGGTGACGACGGATGGCGTTTCCTCTTCCACGTTTAAAGGGAAGTCGATCCTGGAGATCGAATCGGAAGCGATCACCCGACTGACGGCGGAAGCCATTCGCGACATCTCCCACTTGTTTCGTCCCGGACATTTGGCCCAGCTCAGGCAGATTCTGGACGATCCGGAGGCGTCCGCCAACGATCGCTTTGTCGCCGAGCAGATGCTCCGAAATGCGAACATCTCCGCCGGAATGGTCCTTCCTTCGTGCCAAGACACCGGCACCGCCATCGTCATCGGCAAGAAGGGCCAACAGGTGTGGACGCCTGGCTCCGACGAACAGGCGATCGCCCGAGGGGTATACAAGACGTATACCGAGACCAACCTGCGTTATTCGCAGTTAGCGCCGCTCACCATGTTCGAGGAAGTCAACACCGGCACCAATCTCCCCGCTCAGATCGAACTGTACGCTACCGAGGGGGAAGCATACAAATTCCTGTTCATCACCAAGGGTGGTGGCAGCGCCAATAAGTCGTTCTTTTATCAAGAAACGAAGGCCACTCTAAATCCGGCGTCGTTATTGGCGTTTATCGACCAGAAAATGAAGACGCTCGGCACCTCCGCCTGTCCGCCCTACCATCTGTCGGTGGTCATCGGCGGCACTTCGGCTGAAATGACCATGAAAACGGTTAAATTGGCGAGCACACGCTACCTGGATCACCTGCCCACGAGCGGAAATTCGTTTGGTCACGCCTTCCGCGATCTGGAGTGGGAAGCGAAGGTGTTGGAACTGTCGCGTAACAATGGGATCGGC
>SYKL01000019.1 GCA_005797785.1 Pseudomonadota bacterium
ATTTCAAAAACCAAGCCCCCTGTGAGCAAGAGCTCCCAGGGGGTTTGTCGTTGGATCTTCGGCAGTTCCCCCGGTGGTTCGGCCAGAGCGAAGTGGTACATCAAATTCGGTGCAATTTCGACATTTTTGATGTGCCACTTGTCCGATCGTTAGCTCAACAGTACGGCGACCTCCAACGCGCTCAGGATAAGAGGGAGGATCGCTGACAATAGAAAGACGAGGATGCCAGCCCATCGAAGCGGGTTTTGGCTTCCCTCGTGGGCCAGTTCGAGCGCGGACCGCAGGACAAGGAACGCGGCGATGAACGGGAGCACTCGGGTGCAGGTCAAATAGACGATCAAGAACGTGATGGCGACGACGTCGGGGCTGGTACCGATGCTCCACGAACCGGACGTTTGAGCCGTGCGAAGCACCAAAACTACGGCGCTCAGAACAACCGCGAACGTTCCCCCGGCGATGCTGGCGGGTCCCAGCAGAACCGGCCAGCGTCGGGCAACGGAAGAAGACAGTTCCTTGGAGGCCTTCCAGGCGAGCGCCAGATGACCGCCCAGGAGTGCTATCCAGGCTCCGGAGTAGAGGTGGCACGCGGCAGCGTGCCGAGAAACACCGATTTGAACCAGTGAATAGGGTAGGAAGATCGCGATACCTGCTCCAAGCGTTGCGATGCTGGCGCTCCCTGCCCGCCACCACACACGATCGATGGGGCTGCCCTCTGCAAACGGCCACGCGGCGAGAGCCACTGCGGCGACGATGACCACCAAGCCAATGTCTGCATTGGCGTAGAACTCTAAGCCCGATTGGGTGACTGGCGCGGACCCGCAGCCGCGGAACGTCACAAACGGAAAAAACAGCAGCGCTTGCATGATTACGGGAAACAGGCGGAACAGCGCCTTCAGTGTCGGCATGCTTCATTGTACACTTCCCGCCTCCCGGGGGCGTTCATGGAAGACGACTTCAACGAAAATGTCCCTCACATCGTCCTTGTGGGCGGTGGAATCATGAGTGCCACCTTAGGCGTTCTGCTCAAACACCTCGATCCTCGTCTTACCATCGATATCTTCGAGCGCCTCGACAATCTTGCCGCTGAGAGCTCGGACGCCTGGAATAATGCAGGCACCGGACATTCGGCGTTCTGTGAATTGAATTACACCCCCGCCGGAAACGATGGCTGCATCGACGCCGCAAAGGCGATCGAAATCGCTGAAAAATTCGAAGTATCGAGGCAGTTTTGGGCTTGGCTGGCCGATACTGGAGTGTTGCCGGATCCGTCCGCATTTATAAGGCGGGTGCCCCACGTCAGCTTTGTGTGGGGGGAGGACGGCGTCGCCTACCTAAAAGAGAGGTTTAGAGTATTGTCTGCCCATCCTCTATTCGCCGACATGAAGTACTCGGAAGCTCCGGATGTCCTGCGTCAATGGATGCCGTTGGTCATGGAGGGACGCGACCCCTCGCAGTGCGTCGCTGCGACCTATGTGGAACACGGGACCGATGTGGATTTTGGCGTTCTTGCTCGGGCCTTATTTGCGCACTTGGATTCGCTGGAGGGGGTGTCGGTGCACACCCATCATGAAGTTCGAAACATCTTTCGCGACGGACAAGCTCCTTGGGTCGTTCGCGTTCACGATCGCGTGTACGACGTCAGTCGAGAAGTCGCGGCCAACTTTGTGTTTATCGGTGCGGGTGGCGGCGCGCTTCCCTTGCTTGAACACTGCGGAATCCCCGAAGCGAGCGGTTATGGCGGGTTTCCGGTGTCGGGACTCTGGTTGAAATGCGTCAATCCGAAGGTGATTTCCGCCCACCATGCTAAGGTATACGGCCGCGCTGCAATTGGCGCTCCTCCAATGTCGGTTCCGCATCTGGATTCTCGCGTGATCCGCGGTGAGAAGGCACTCCTATTTGGGCCGTTCGCTGGGTTTTCGACGAAATTTTTGAAAGAAGGGTCATACCTTGATCTTCCGCTCTCGATTGGCCTCGACAATCTCCTCCCGATGATTTCGGCGGGGCTGCACAACCTTACTTTGACGCAATATCTGGTCAAACAAGTGTTTGAATCGGAAGAAGAACGGCTACACGAGCTTCACGACTACTATCCCAATGCTCGATTGGAGGATTGGGAGCTTTCGGTGGCAGGCCAGCGCGTCCAGGTCATACGGAAGGACGATAAAGAAGGAGGAATACTCTGTTTTGGGACCGAGGTGGTGACCGCCCACGACGGGACCCTGGCAACCCTGCTGGGGGCCTCACCGGGGGCTTCGACCTCAGTTTCGATCCTCCTTGAGATCCTGCATCGGTGCTTTGCTTTTGAGATGTCAGTCGATCATTGGTCGGAGCGGTTGTTGGAGATGATCCCCGGCTATGGCCAACACCTGAACGAAAACCCGGCGTTGCTGAAGCAAACCCGGGCGCGAACGGCCCGCGCCTTGCGCCTTCACTGACGGGCGTCCGTCCGGAACGGAACTGTAACCGTTTGTTATCGGGGATCGGGTAACGTGTCGGATAAGCCTGAACTGCATGGTACACTCTTGCGATGGAGGGGCTTTGACGCGCACGATCTCCCAGGTTTCCGGGACGCGCCTGTTGGCGGGCCTTTCGTTGTTGGCGTCGTGTTCCCCGCCGACGGACGCTCGCGACGAGGCTCCGCAGGAAGTGGGCGGCTATCCTGGAGAGTTTACGTCTGAGGGCTTTCGGCATGACGCCCTGGGGATCCGGTTTGAGGGGGTTCGACGCGGAGACCGGATCGAGTCGGCGGAAAGCATCCCGCCATCCTCGGTGAATTGCGATCCTGCGGCGGCGTGCGATTGGCGGATGGAGTATTCCCGTGGCGATGTGGTCGAGTGGTGGACCGGGAGAAACGGCCGCTTTCAACAGGGGTGGACACTGGGCGGTCGCTTAGACGGGGTGGGCGCGCTCGCATTCGATGTGGCGATCGACGGTGCGGACGCCGAAGTCTCCGAGCGAAAAGTGCTTTTAAATGACGACGATGGCCGGCAGTGGTCGGTGGCCGGCTTGAAGGCCTGGGACGATTCCGGAACCTCTCTTCCGATTTGGTTTGAGGAGTCCCGTAGTGGCTTTTCGGTCGTGGTGGACGACGAGGGTGCGGCCTTTCCGATTCAGGTGGACCCCGTGTACTCTCTGGTCAGCACCACCCTGGTGGGCAATTTGGGCGAGGCTTATTTTGGCACCCGCGTCGCTGGGCCCGGCGATGTGAACGGCGACGGCACCGCGGATGCCATGGTTTTGGCGGCGGTGGCGAACGGCAGCAACACCGGAGTGGTGTACGTCTTCCATTCGGGCACCACCGCATTGACCTCGATCTCGGTGGACAATGGTTCCAGTTTGGCGAACCAGTGCTGGATTAGCGCGGCAGGCGACGTCAACGCCGATGGGTACGACGACGTGGTGATCGGGGAGCCCGCCTACAACGGAATGGGCCGCGTTCGGGTCTTTTTGGGGAGTTCCACCGGTGTCTCCACCACCGCCATCCGTACCTGGAATGGCGGGTCGGTCAATGCCGGTTTTGGCACCTCTGTCGCCAGCGCGGGTGACGTCAACAATGACGGTTACGACGACGTGATCGTCGGGCAGTTTCCATTTGGGTCGGGTGCGGCAGCGTTCGTGTACCACGGGAACTCGTCGGGCATTGCCGCAGGCCCGACGTCCACCCTTGCACAGGGAAACAACTTTGGATTGTCGGTTTCGAGCGCCGGTGACGTCAACAACGATGGGTATGACGATGTGATTGTCGGCCAGTTGACCACCGGTACCAACGCGATGGCGTATGTGTATCATGGCGGTGCGAGTGGGGTTTCGACGACGGCCGCCGTGACGCTGCACGGCACGGGTACCACCGACGACGCTTACGGGCATTTGGTGGCCAACATCGGCGATGTGAATTCCGACGGCTACGGCGATGTGGCGGCGAGCGAATGGCCACAGATCGGGTCGGTCGGCAGCATGATGGTCTATTACGGCTCTGCAACCGGGATTGCGGATGCGGTGGACTTTCGGATGGCGACGACCTGGGCCGGAGCCATGGACGCCGCAGGGGACTTGAATGGCGACGGCCACGACGATGTGGTGGTGGACACCGCCTATGCCACCACGGCGACCAACTTCTATCATGGAGGACCTACCGGCCTTTCTGCGGCAATGATGTCCGATTTGATCGGCCTTCACACCAACGGAGGGGCGAGCATCGCCGGCATGGGCGACTACAACGGCGACGGTTTTGACGATGTCTTGGTGGGCAGCGGCCGAACCGGGGCGGGCAAAGCGCTCATTTTCCATGGGACCGACGACGCCGACAGCGACGGGATCAAGTTCGGCACGGACTGCAACGACGAAGACGACAAGATTGGCGGTCCGACCTACGTGTTTTACGCGGACAGCGACAGCGATACCTATGGAAACGTGAATGTCACGGTCACCGGATGCACGCCCCCAACCGGCTATGTGGTCGACTCGACCGACTGCGACGATGGCGCTTTCAGTGTGCACCCCACCGCAACGGAGACGATCGCGGATGGGATCGATCAAGACTGCGATTCCAAGGAGCTGTGCTACCCCGACGCGGACAACGATGGGTATCGCCCGCCGTCGGCGGGGACAGTGGTGAGCCCCAATCTGTCGTGCGGGGATTCGTATGAGGCGATAGCGTCGGATCCGGCAACCGATTGCAACGACTTATCCAGCTTCGTTTACCCCGGAGCTTCCGAGACGGTGGGCGACGACATCGATCAGGATTGTGACGGTGTCGACTCGTGTTACCTCGACTTTGACAACGATGGATTCGGCACGGGTAGCCCGATCGACGGCGGTTCGCTCAGTTGTGTGAACGACAGCCAACGCGCAGCGGTGGCGGGCGATTGCAATGACAACAACTTCCTGACCTACCCAGGTGCGGCAGAGTCTACCGGCGATGAGGTCGACCGCGACTGCGATGGAAAGGAAGTGTGCTACGTCGATGCCGACAATGACGGCTATCGCCCGGACGCTGGCGCTGTCGTCAATAGCGCGAACAGCTCCTGCCAGGACTCCGGCGAGGCGGTGAGCTCGGATCCAACGGGCGATTGCGATGATGGCTCCGCGCTGATCCACCCAGGAGCCACCGACGTCATCGCGGACGGCGTGGATCAAGACTGCGACAGCGTGGATTCTTGCTATATCGACGCGGACAATGACGGATACGGAATCAACTCAGCGATCGATGGCTATACCCTGAACTGCATCACCGATGCGAACCGGGCCGCGGTTTCGACGGATTGCAATGACGCTTTGGTGGGAACCTACCCCAACGCGTCCGAGGTCGTAGCGGATGGCGTCGATCAGGACTGCGATGGGGTGGACTCCTGCTACGTCGATGGCGATAATGATGGCTATGGAACGTCCTCTCTGGTGGATTCTACAACCTTGGACTGCGCGTCGGAAGCGGGCGTGGCCACGGTAACCGGGGATTGCGACGACGGCGCTTTGAGCGTTCATCCTTTCGCTTCCGAAACCGTGGGTGATTTTGTTGACCAGGACTGCGACGCGGTGGATTCCTGTTATTTGGACGCCGATAACGATGGTTATGGCGTTTCTACCGTGGTGGATGGTTTCTCTCTGGACTGCATTGCGAGCAACTTTCGGGCGCTGACCACCGACGATTGCGACGACACCTTGGGTTCAGTTCATCCGGATGCGACCGAGATTTATTACAATGGGGTCGACGACGACTGCGTGGGCGGCGATGGCGTGGATGAGGACGGCGACGGGTACGGATCGAAGGACTTTGGCGGTGACGACTGCCATGATGGCGATGCAAGTGTGCATGTGGGCGCCACCGAGTCCATCGACGGCGTGGACGAGGACTGCGACGGAAAGGTCGACGACGGAACTTCGGCCTACGATGACGATGGCGACGGGTTCACGGAAAGCGGCGGCGATTGCGACGATGCGAACGATGACCGTCACCCGGGTGGCCTGG
>SYKL01000146.1 GCA_005797785.1 Pseudomonadota bacterium
GATCAGCTTGGAAAGCACTTCAATCACCCGAGACGAACGAATGGCACCGGCAACATCGATCGCCAATGCTTCGCGCGTGTATTCATCGATCACCGTCAAGCATTTCAGTTGTTGCTGGTTCGCGCAGGTGTCGTAAACGAAGTCGTACGCCCACACTTGGTTGCGTTGCTCAGGCACACCGGGTCGTGGCAACGTGGACGCCACCCGACGCCGTGGACGCTTACGAGGCACTTGCAAGTTGGCATTTCGCCAGAGCCGATAGGCTCTACCCGCACTCATTCGGTGTCCTTGCCGTTCCAGAAAGATCCGAATGCGTCGGTACCCGTACCGCGGATACTGGCCAGAGAGGATTTTCATCGTTTCAAGTACCGGAACATCCGTTTCTGCTTTGCGGCTGCGGTACACCACGTGGGAGCGCGCCAAGCCCACCAGCACGCACGCCCGACGCTGAGAGAGCCCGCGGGACACCGCGAACTGCACTTGTTGACGTCGAACCTGCGTGCTCACCACTTTTTTCCGGCGATCTCTTTCATCACCTCGATTTCCAAGTCGCGCTGCACCAGCATGCGCTTCAGGCGGGCGTTTTCTTGCTCCAGCGCGCGCTTCTGCTTGGTCTCCTCCGTCGTCATCGTACCAAAGCGACGGCGCCATACGTACAGCGTTTGCTCACTGACACCATGCTTTTTGGCGGTTTCCGCCATCGTGGACGGATCTGCCTCACGGAGAATGTTCACCATCTGTTCGTTCGTGAATCGACTCGATCGCATTGCTCGCTCCTCGCGGTGGCGAAGAGGATCCTTATTCACGTTTCAAATGGTCCGAAATTTCGGGAGCAGGTCAACCGAACAGCGGCTGTGGACGGTGGAGCGCACCGATCTGTTGTCGATCGGTGGGGATGGCGGCCGCCTGTTTGCGATCGCACAAGACGGCCGGGTGTTGTGGCTGAACCCCCGCTCAGGAAAGGTGATTAAGGAGCAATGCCTGTTGCCAGATTGCAGTGCACTGCAAACGAACGCACAGAGCATCGTAGCCGCGATCCGTCCAGGGGTATGGATCGCCATGACTCGCGGCCGCAGCGTCCATGTCAGCGCCGTCATCGATGGCAAAACGAAGGCGGCGTGCGCGGACACGGAACTCGTGACCTTTCAGGAGAAGTGCGGGATCGACATCGACGAAGTCACTCAGACCCTGGCCGCACACCTCCGGTACACCGGCGCAGAAGCGGGCATCCTATTGCCCGGCGAATCTGCCTATTGGGCAATGTCGCAATCCACACCGCCCACTTTTCGTCGATTGACCGCTGGCAGTGCCCCGGACGTTCGCCAGGGCCCACTCCCGCCGTTTCAGTGGAAAGCGGGGATCCGAGAGCTGAGCGTTCCCGGGCTTCCTCCACCCAGCAAGATCAAAGCGTTCCACGACGGGGTGTACGTGGTGGGATCCACCTTCGACCGCCATCATCCCAGCGTCGAACGCTTCGGTCGACTCAGCACCGCCGGTACCTTCACCGAAATTCCCGTTCCGCCACAAGTCCCGAAGCAACGTTACCTTGACCCTCGCCCGTACCTGACCGACAGCAGCGTGATGTACACGGACGAACGGGGCGGATTCTACTTTGCGACCCAGGGCCAGTGGTTTGCATACTCGACGTCCGGATGGACGGGTCCCTATTCGGGGACCTGGCCACAGGAGATGGGCGACTACCTGATCGCCCAGGAGCAGGCGCCCTGCGACACGAAAGTCGACTTTGCTGCTCTGCAGAGCGAACACCCATTGTTCGCCAGAGGACTGCCGGCGGTGGGCAAGTGGAAGTCGCAGCCGGTCGCCGCCGCCGATGTCGAAACCACAGGGGAGTGTTCCATCTTGCGCGTGTTCTCTGCCGGAGTCCTGATCGCCGAGGTCAAACGGCCGATCTACCACCTGAACTTGGCCGAACGTTATTGGAGCCAGCTTCCATGGCTGCAGGAGCAACGCACCTTTAGCGGCTTCGCACTGAAGCCCGAATCCGCCCTGGCGAAAGCGGGGATGAAGTTTATGATCGTCGGTCCTGCTTTTCTCGCCTTCGACGGCAAGAACTTCGTACCGGCGATCGACTTCGCGCCGGAAGACATTCTGGAGCCGGCCCCCGCACCCGCGGACCCTTGGTCGGTCACCTCCACCGGGTTGTCGTGGACCGATGGTGAGAAGATCCACTTGTTCAATACGGCCGATTGACGCCGGTTTAGTGCCCTGACGGCCGCAAACCATAAAGATCGGTCGTTCTCTCCCTGCGGCACGCCCAAAAAAGGGCCCGACCCCAACGGATCGGACCCCAGAACAGCCACGAAATTCCAGCTCAGCGAGCGGCAGCAACCGCTCCCCTCACCCCAGCCTCGCCGCCACCCCACCCGGAACCTCCGCATACCGCAGAAACTCCATGGTAAACACGCCCTTCCCCTGGGACGCGGATCGCAGCGCCAGCGCATACTGGAACATTTCGGCCAGCGGCACCTCGGCCACCGTACGAACGACGCCCTCCAGGCCTTCGCTGGAGGAGATCGACCCGCGCCGTTGCGCGAGCTGCCCCAAGATCGCTCCTTGGAATTCGCTCGGAACTTCCACCTCCACGCGCATGATCGGCTCGAGCACGATCGGATCGGACTCGCGGTACGCCGCTCGGAATCCCATCAGGGAGGCCGTTCGGAATGCGATCTCGGAGGAGTCTTTGGAGTGCGCGGCGCCATCGGAGATGACGCAGCGCACGCCGACGATCGGCGCGCCCACCAACGGGCCACGGCGCATCGCTTCGACAAATCCCTTTTCGCACGCCGGCACGAATTGCCGCGGGATGGAACCCCCGACCGTCTTGTCGACGAATTCGAAGTCCGCAGCGACCGGTTCGAGCCGTCCGGCGACCCGCGCGTATTGCCCGTGGCCGCCATCTTGCTTGCGATGGGTGTAGTCGAAAGCGCTGGTTCGGCGAATCGTCTCCCGATAGTTGACCCGAGGTGGACCGGTCACGACTTCGCAGTCGAAATCCCGCTCCAATTTCGCGATCGTTATGTCGAGATGCAATTCGCCCATGCCGATCAGCAGGGTTTCGCCGGACTCGGGATCGCGCTTAATGCGTAAGGTTGGATCCTCTCGCAAAAAGCGCCCGAGACCTTTGGAAAAAGCGGCTGCCTTTTCTTGGTGTTTCGGTGCGATCGCGAGCGACACCACCCCCTCCGGGACAAACATCGACGTCAACGTCAACGCTGCCCCGTCGGTGACGGTATTGCCCGACTCCGCCGAAAGGCCGACCACCGCGACGATGTCGCCCGCGTTCGCCGAGTGGATCTCCTCGTGCCGGTTCGCGTGCAGCCGCAGCAGTCGGGACACTTTCGTGCGCCGGCCTTGGATGCTCACAAACTGGCCTTTCTCGATCCGACACTGGTACAAGCGAACCCACGCCAGCTGCCCAAACCGATCCTCGTCGATCTTGAACACCAACCCCACCAACGGCAGGGTTGGGTCCGCCGACAGCATCATTTCCGCGCCGGTTTCGGTGAACGCCACCTGTTCCACCTCCCCCGGATGGGGAAGGTAGGCGACGACGCCGTCCAGGAGCAGCTGCACCCCTTTATTCGCGAGCGCCGAACCCAGGAACACCGGGGTTGCCCGAAGCGAAAGCGTAGCAGTGCGGATCGCGGCGATGAGCTCGTCCACCGCGATCGGGAGATCGTCGATGAATTTCGCAGCCACGCCCGCATCCACCTCTGCTACCGCTTCCACCAACCGTTGACGGGCTTCCGTGGCTTCGGCGACCAAGTGCGGCGGGATCGCGCTTTCACGCACGATCTCCCCGTTCTCGCCGTCGAAATAGAAGGCCCGCTCGGTCAGCAGATCCACCACGCCCTCGTGCTCGCGCTCGAGGCCGATCGGGATCTGGGTGACGATCGGATGAAGCTGGAGCTTCTCCTTCAGCTCGCGCACCACGCGTCGCGGATCGGCGCCGGGACGATCGAGCTTATTGATGAACGCGATCCGGGGAACCCGGTAGCGTCGCATCTGGCGTTCGACCGTGTACGACTGGGACTGAACCCCGGCAACCGCGCACAGCACCAACACC
>SYKL01000147.1 GCA_005797785.1 Pseudomonadota bacterium
CAGGTCGACGCCGTCGGAGGCGATCAGCATTTGAACAGGTTCTTCGGAGGTGGGAGCTCCTTCTGGGATTTCTCCGGTTCCGGGGACCTCCACCGACAAGTCGATGGAGATGGGAGTTTCTCCGACCTTTCCGCAGCCTACGAGTATGACAAGCGCACATACCAGACTTGAACGCATGAACCCTCCTGTCGCGAGGGATTCAAGCAAGGGTCGTGCCACGTGGAAGTTACGCTTTGTCGTAGGGTACCCGCCGGTGACCGTATCGAATCGGAGGGGGGTATCAAAAAAGATAGAGGGGGCTAGAGTTGGCCCGACCACACCAGCGCCAACACCATGAGGGCGATTCCGATGGTCATCGCGATCAAAAACAGCAGGGCAGGGGGCCAGCTGGTGAGATTGAATAAATTCACCTTGGAGCGAGCGAAATCGTCGGACTCCTTTCGGATACGGTTGCGCTGGGCTTGCAGGGTGGCGGCCTGCTCGGGATTTGCCCGGGCCATGGTCGCGTCGATGGTCTCGAGGAGTTTGCCCCATTTCGGCTCGGGGATTTCCGTGAACACCTGAAAGAGATCGTTGATGATCGCGATCGCTTCATCCACATCCGCGCCTTCGATGCTGTTTTCCAGCAGGACGGCAAGGTCGCCCCAGAGCTCATTGGCCCGAAAAAAGGCCTCCGCTTCGTTCCACGCGAGGGGGTCGTCGGCGTGCTCTTCGATATTTTTCCAGTAAGAAGCGACCAAGTTTGGAACGTCTCGAAATTCGATGGCCCGGTTGCGGGCGTCACGGGCCGCCAACGGATCCGAAAGCTTGGAAGCCAAAACTTCGGCGAGCTCATCGTGAAGATCAATTTGCTCCATGATCTTCACGGAGTGCTGGATCTGATGATCGAGGTGGCGCGCCAATTCCGTCCACAGCGACAGGCGCCGCAACAGCTTACGGACGACATCCCAGATCACCGTCTCTTCCTGTATCTTTGCGAGCTGGCGGGCTTCGGTGATCAGGGGCGCTGCGCTGGGGTCGCCGCCTTCTTCGAGGATGTTGGCGCACACTTGGCTGATGAGCAAGAACGGCCACGGTTGACCGGGATTGCGCACGGCGAGTTCTTGGAGGAGCCCAATGGCGAGCTCAGGACGCCCGATTTCGTGAAGGAGTTCGCATGCAAAAGTGGCCGCGGACGTGGACTGTGGGTCGCGATCGAGCGCGGTTTGCAGGGCTTCGAGGGCTTCTTCGACCTGGCCGTTGTCGGCGAGGATGCGCGCTCGCGCTTCGAATTCGGCCGCGCCATCATCCTTCACTAGGCCGTCCTGCATGCCGCCCTCCGCGCGCCCAATTGCCATGTTCCTGCCTCGTTGGCAAGCACTAAATTCGCCGTGGCTGCTGTTAGAGGCGGTCTAATGAAGGTTGCGGCAGAACTCGGTGTGAAATTCGCCGCTCACGGAACCTTCGGTGAACTCAACGTCGAACGTACCTTCGATAGTGGAGTCGTTTTCAGCAACCTCGTCGATCGTGACGGTGCCTTGCCGTCCGCGTTCGGTGCGAAACTCGTCGGTGGCGTTGAGCAAGCCCTGAGCGGATACCTCCCCGTTTCCTTCGACAGAGAAGGTTCCAACGGTGAAACTGTCATTGTCGGTGCGGAACTGAAGGGCGTTGAAGGCGACGTCGGTGGGAGCTTCGCCGTCCTGATAGCTGCCCTCAGCCCAGGAAACGTCCAAACAATCGACCTCTTCGTCGAACAGCAAGATGTAGGAGCCGCCGTGGAAGACGGTTTTGACCTCGTTGAAATCCACCTCCGCGATCGAGCCGGAAACTTCCGCCCAACCGCCTTTTGAGCAACCGGCCAACAGGGAGAGGACGATCAAGCGTCGAATCACGGTACCCCCACTCGTTTTCCGTCGCATAACCCGTCCGTGTCGAGGCAACCGGCTATACTGTGGATCCATGTCTCCGGAATCCTTGCTGGCACACGCGATCGCAGGTGAGCGCCGATGGCTCGCCCGAGCGATCACTCGGTTGGAAGAGCGGGATGCAGACGTCGCTGCGGCTGCGGCTGCGCTGACGGTTCGCCGCAAGGAGGGCCCTGGGGCGCCGCATGTGCTCGGGATCACCGGTCCGCCGGGGGCCGGGAAATCGACGGTGGTGGATCGCTGGATTACGGCGTCTCGAGCCAAAGGGGAGCGTGTGGCGGTGATCGCAGTGGATCCGAGTTCGCCGTTTTCGGGAGGTGCTATCCTCGGCGACCGGGTCAGGATGGAACGGCACACCGGGGACGACGGCGTGTACATCCGTTCGCTATCCAGTCGAGGTCACTTGGGCGGGTTGTCCGGATCGACCGCGCGTACTGTCGATCTGTTGGATGCGGCGGGCTTTGACCGGATCATTGTCGAAACGGTTGGGGTTGGCCAGTCCGAGTTGGGGGTGATGGAGATCGCGGACACCGTAACCGTCGTTCTAACGCCTGAATCGGGAGATACGGTTCAGACGATGAAGGCCGGCCTGTTGGAGATCGCCGACGTCTTTGTGGTGAACAAAGCCGATCGACCGGGAGCCGAACGATTGGCCAGAGAGCTTGAGCTTTCCGTTCATTTGGACGATCGGCCTTGGCCGGCTCCGGTGTTGGTCGCTTCCGCCGCAGAGAATCGAGGGATTTTGGAGCTTGACGAGGCGGTTCGCAAGCATCTCGCTTGGTGCCTTGGCGACGGTCGAGCTGTGTGGGAGCGCCGCCGCGGAGACGCTCGCGTTCGAGCTTATTTGGATTTGGTGGCGGAGAACGCGCGTGAACGCGCGGCGAGAGAGTTGACCCCGGAGGTCGAGGAACGGCTTCGAAGCGGAGCGATTCCTCCAGAGTTCCTAGGCGTTCGGCTATGAAGGCTGTTGTATCGGCGTTGGCGCTGCTTGATGAGCTGGGCGCAGACCTGCCGACGCGGGGTGACGTCCGGGTGCTGCGGGACCGGCACCTCGCCGAAATGGTGTTGGATCATCCCGAAGTTCACCATGCGCTCTCTGTGTCCATGATGCGGCAGCTCGGGCGGGCGGTGCTGGACCTAGCGGAAGGCCAGGAGTCGGCGTTGATCCTTCGTTCGACGGGCCCCTCTTTTTGCGCCGGCGGGGATCTTCGCGAGGTTCGTGCATCTTTGTTGACCCCCGAACGGGGCCACGGGATGGCTCAGGCCATGACGGCGATTCTCGATGGATTGCGCGATCTGCCGTTGGTTTCGGTGGCTGTGCTTGAGGGGCCGGCGATCGGGGGGGGAGCGGAACTGTGCACGGCGACGGACCACCGTTGGGCGTCGCCTTCGGCGCGGGTGCATTTTGTGCATGCGGCCCTGGGGGTTGCCCCGGGATGGGGCGGGGCGGGTCGTCTGGTGTCGATCGTCGGGCGGGGCCGTGCGCTGCGGTGGCTGTCGTCGTCGCTCGCGGTGGAGGCAACGGAAGCGTTGGAGGCGGGCCTGTGGGATGGGGTCTCGGATCTGCCCCTCGAAGCGGCGAGGCGGTTCCTGGAGCCGGTATTGGCGCGCCCGCCGGAAGCGGTGCGTGCGGTCAAACGGCAGGTTGTGGCTCGGGATCGCAGTGATGAGGCGCTGGCATTTGCATCGGTGTGGGCGGGGACAGCGCACCGAGCGGCGCTCGGGAGGCTCAAATGATCCTTTTGTGGTGGTTGTTGGCCTGTCCCAAACCTGATCTTCGTGTGGATTCCCCGACCGAGGTCATTGGCGAACCGAAAGGTGTCGAGACCTTTCGGACGATCGATCCTTCGAAAACTTGGGAAGGGGCAGGTTTAACTCTGAGTGTGCCATCGGGTTGGGTCGGGTGGGAGGGCCCCCCAGAAGGCTCGCTGCTGCTCACACTCTCGGATCCGGTCACCAAGGTTCAGTTTGAAATTTGGTCTTTCGCTCCTTCGGGTACGCCAGGTCCGCGCCCGCGAAAGGGGTGCGAGCCGATCTTCCGGGATCGGAGCGATTACCGCTCTGTACCAGCGCTTTCCAGCGTTACCACCGCGACCTGCACCGGGCCCGCCGCGGCGGCGATCACGGTGCAGGGCTGGTACGCCCTGCATCAGGGGCGAGAAATCCACTTGGAAGCGATCTATCCGTCGGGTCAGCTGTTCGCCGGCCAGAAGGTGATCGGAGAACTACTTCGAAGCCTGCGGCGAACGTCGGCGTCGCAGCGCGAATCCGAGCGGTAGGCCGAGCCAGAGACCGCCGATGCCGCCGGTGCCGCAACCGGTCGAACACCCTTCGCCTCCGTCGCAACCGGCCGCATTTTCGTAGGGGACATCGCCAACTCGCGCGAAAACGCCGAAGAAATCCTCGTTGTCGCCGGCGGGCTCGATCTCGGCCGAGGTGAGTCCGAAGCCGTTGAAACTTGGCAGGGGGAACGAGAGATTGTCGAGGGCGCCGCCCAACAACGGACCGACGAGGGTGTTTACCAGCGAACCAAAGGACGAAAGAATGGCTTCGTCCTGACCAGGCGCGAATTCATTGAGCCGGATCGCCGGTGAGATGTTCTCGGCGCCGAGCTCCACACCGATGCTCAAAAGGCCGGTTTGGTTGTCGAACAGCACGTCGGCGCCGGCATCGACGTCCAGATCGGTCGCCAAAATGGTCGCTTGCCGGCCGTCCAATTCCGCGATGAAGTCGAGACCGAGATCTTCGACCTGAACGTTGATGTCACCGTCGCCTTCTGGCGTTGCCGTCGGTACATTGACCGGGCGCGTTTTGATCACCATCGGCTGGGAGGATGGGAACAACGGCGCAAACGCATCACCGTTGAGGATCGTCAGCAGATCGGTCGTGATCGGGATGGGAACATCGCCCTGCAGTGTGTAGCACAGGAGCCCTGCATCATAAACGGCGAACAACCCCTGGTTGAGCAGGTCATCGGGAACATACACCGCCATGTGCGGGTAGACATTGTTGGGGGCTTCGCCGATTCCGGGGCTTGGGGAGTCCGTCTGGAGCGATTCGGTGTGGCCATATTCGGCGACACAAGGGTTGCTATTGGCTGCGGACATGCCGCCTGCGGCGATCACGCGAACCCCATCTGGGGTGATCTGCACATCTTCCGGATGCAATGCGACATTGAGGGTATTTCCCGCCAAGTCGATCTGCTGTTCGATGTTGGCGGCGGCGAAGGAGTCTTCGAGCAACTGCTCAATTTGCGGCTTTTGATCGTCAATCACCGTGACCAGGTAGTCCTTGATGAAATCGAGCGCGAGGTTGATCGGCGACAGATTGACATAATCCAGAACGTCGTCCATATCGCCGATCCAGCATTCCAATTCAACATTGTCGTTGGTCACGTCCCATTCAACGCCGACCTCGCCGATGGTGGCATCCAAAGCACCGTCTTCCACGTCGAGCGTGGCGTCGGCGTCGATTTCGACGTTGAACGCAGTGACCCAGGCGTCGCAGTTAGCGACCTCAATGTTGCCACCAAACAATGTCACGTCGAAGGTCACATTGAAGGGATCCTGCGGCGAGGCGATGGTGATTTCTCCGTCGGCGCTCACGGTGAGAACGCCGTTGCCTGGCTCGATGTCCGCTTCCTGAATGTCAGCCGTCAACCAGAGGTTTGAAACGGACAGGTCGTAGGCGCCGACCGGCTGGACACCACCGCTCTGGTTGATGTCGGGAATTTCGATGGGGTTGGGGATGAAACCGGGGATCGCTTCCGCGATTTTTTCGAGGCCGGGTTCGGTGACGTCGACCAGAAGTGCTGGATTAAGCTCGGCACCCCGGGGCCAGCCGGCGAAGGCGGCGAGGGGGAGCAGGAGGGCACAAGTGATCGGGAGGATTCGGCGCATCGCGCACCCCAAGAAAGAGTCGCCCAGAGTAGCCGAAGTCGGAGGCGATGACCATCGAGGAATCGTCAGGACTGCTGGGGGTCGGTCTTTGTGCGGCTGCAACTCTGAAGAAACTCCAGCTCTCGTTGACATTTTTCGGCGTCGCGGTGTTCGGGGGGAATCGCCCGAATGCGTCGCATGCGGAGATCAAGGTGGTGCGAAAGCCAGGCCTGGCGCAAGGGGTCGTCTCCTTCGATGAGCCGCGGACCAAAGAACACGGCCTCGTCGGAGGACGTTTCCACTCCGGGAAACACCCGAATCACCTCTGCAAACCCCTGACCCTCGATCGCGAGGGCTTCGGCATCGATCCGCCAATTTTGCCTCACCAACCAGCGTCTTAGCCATCCGGGATCGTCTTGGGCGTGCAGAACCGCGGCGCGGGGGCGCGGCCCCGCTTCGAGGATCGCAGCGATTTTTCGGGCACCCATCCCGGCGATGATCGCTGTTCCCACTTCTCGAAAGGGCCGGAGGCCATCGGCGATCACCCACGTGCCGGGTCCCGCTACACGGTGGAGTTGGCGTTCCACGGCGATAGCCCCCAATGCGGCAGCCACCCGGCCGTGGTCGGCGCCCACATCGACCACCGGGGAAAGGTGTGGGCAAAGGGCGATCAGGTGCTCCCATCGGGTCATTTCTGGTCCGGCTCCGACAGCGCCCGCTGAGCGGCTTGTGTGCGCAGGGTGGCCGACTCAAGAATTCCGAGGTCGATGTTGGCGGTGAGAGCGGGGGTATGTGCTAGGGTGGTGG
>SYKL01000148.1 GCA_005797785.1 Pseudomonadota bacterium
GACTGCCGGTGCAGCCGCCCAAGCCTGAAGTGCCGGTGGAGGCTACCCCTGACGAGGGACCGTGCGAAGACACCAAGCCGAAGGAGGACAAGCCGAAGGAGGAGAAGGTTTCGGAAAAGCCGGCCGATGCTGCTCCAAAGTCGGATGCTGAACGAAAGGCGGAAGCGATGAGCAAGGTACGCGAACGCTCCTCCGCACTCAAGATCGCCGGAACTCGAGGTCAAGCAGCCAGCGGCGCCGGCACTTCACGGGACTGGGGTGCGCAACTGAATAGTCGCGGTGGCAGCAACGGCGGCCCCATGGTGGTGAACGACGAAGGAACCCGAGGCGGGGGAGACAAACCCGGCGAGGATCGAGCGGGGGGCGAGGTAAAGGGGGTTGGTGGCGGAGTCACTTCCGTCGGCGAGGCTGAAGGCGTGAAGATCAAGTCCGAATTGGTGGTCGAGGAGGGGCGGATCGACGACGCCGATCCTACGGTGCAAGGCGCGATCAAACAGACGATTGCGAAGTACCAGGGACAGCTAAAGTACTGCTACGATCAGCGTTTGAAGCTGAAGTCGGATCTTCAAGGCCGAGTGGAAGTGGAGTGGATGGTCAGCAAGGGTCGGGTCACCAGCGTGAGCGTGTTCGCCAACACCACGGGTGATGATGAATTTGCCGATTGCATCACCGGAAAGATCAAACGTTGGATCTTCCCCCCCGAAATCGAACAGGAAGTCTCTTTTCCGTTCTTATTCCGCGCCAAGGGGTGATCGGTTCGTCGGTGTCCTGGCACCACCTTCATGTGGGCGGAGGGGTCTCGCGAACCTTGGTTTGACGTTGACTTCCTCCAACTCATCTGATAACTTTGTCAGGTAGAGAACTCATGCGGAGGTTTGATGCTTCGCTCTTCGGGGATCGCATCGTTGGCGTTGGCGGGGCTTCTGTGGCTCGCTCCGGCCGTTCAGGCTCAGGAGACCGGGGTTGCGGGGGAGCTGGAGCGTACAGCGGGCGCTACGCCCAAGGAAAAACTGGATTATTCGGCGGGTGCCGTGGAAGAGATGAGGGAAGCGGTGAAGTCGACCTCACGCCTGCTGGAGGCCGCTCGTCGGGATGGGGCGGTGGAGGAAATCCAGTGCTTGAGCAATCGTATGACGCCGCTTCGGGCCCTCCTACAAGTCAGTGAACAGGCCGAGACCAGCCTGAAAGATCGGCTTGGCGTGCAAGACACTGCGGGCGCGGATCGTGAGTTTCGCAAGATCGCCGTGGCCTTGACCAAATCGCGCCAGTTGGTGGCCGAAGCGGAGCGCTGCGTCGACGCGACGGCGTTGCAGAGCGGCGATACGGTGACCTCTTGGGAGGGTGCCGCCACGACCGGAGATGATACGATTGACCCAGGCTTTACCGCATTTGACTTGGGGTTTGATCCCCCGGAGTCCAGCCCTTTCATGTGATCAACGCGCGCGGCGGCCCGGAAGGCGCTATAGTCGCGGGCGCGTTGTATGGCGCCCTTGGCGCTCAGTCGGAACACGGAAACCTTGCTGATGAACCACCCTCCCACATCGACAAACGGATCGACATTCCAAATGGTCCGGGCTTTGGTTTTCGGGTTGGGGTGCGTTTGGACCGCGTCGGCGTACGCGGGTCCCGGTGATCACATTCGGGTGGGAGAAGCCACGATCACACCTAGCATTTCGCTGGGGATCGAGCATTCCACAAATGTGTACCATGCCGACTCCGACGTCGTTGGCGGGACCGATTTTCGACTTGCTCCTGGACTTCAGATCGGCGTCGACGGCCCCGACCTGCGTTTTAGTCTGTCCGGCGAGTACGAGCTCAGAAAGTACTTTCAGCCATCGCTCACGTCCCTCGACCGATTCAGCGACTTTCAGATCGGTACCAGCCTAGAGGCGTTGCGACGTGGTCCGATCGGATTCGGAATCGCGGATTCCATCGGTTTGCGCAATTCCCCAACGGACATTCCGTCGTCCGACGCCCCCTTTCAGACCCAGTTCCGAAACCAGCTCGACGGCTCGGTGAACATTCGCCCGGGCTCGGCGCTCCAAATCCGGCTGGGTGGGCGTTGGGCGTTCGACGACATTCAGGTCGCCAGTGGAATTACGAGTTCGCGGGCGTTCAATCGCAAGCACTCCGGAGGACCAACGCTCGCCGTCGAATGGAATTTCTTTCCTCGGACGGCGGTTCTTCTGGATGGGAGCTACGAATTCCACCGGTGGGGCGAAAATGTGATCGACACCGTGGACTCGGCGACGTCGGACTCCTTAGGGGACGAGTTGGCGAAGCCCGACAGCGACCATTTCCGAATTTCGTTGGGGATGCAGGGTCGGGTCACTCAGAAGATCGTGGTGGTCTTGCGCGCGGGCTATGGGTTCGCCAACTATGACGAGGCCAGCGTCGATGGCGGAGAGTCCGCTTCCACGGAAGGGTATGCGGAAGACCTTCGCGGTGCTGAACACCTGTTGCTGAATGCGTCCTTTCGATATGACTTTTCTGAGCGCGACCAGTTTGTGCTCGGATATGAAAAAGACTTTAACGACGTCTTTTTTAGTAACTATGCGGCGTATCATCGCGTGTTCTCCCGTGTAAACAAGCGGATTTCGAAGCGTTTTGGGACCGCGGGTGAGTTGGGAGTCCGATACGAGGACTATGCCGGGGAGATCGCCCGACAAGACTTGTTTTTGGAGGCGGAAGCTTCGTTCAGCACGTACATCAACGACTGGGCGGACATTTCGTTAGGAGCCGCCTTCGATCGCCGTGGTTCGAGCGATCCGGACGTGTTGTACAACGACTTGAATGTGTATCTCCGCTCCAACTTCGTCTACTAGGAGCGCTGTCTGTCAGCCTCGAGGCCTGCGTCGCTCGCTGCGGTCCGCAGTCGCGGGCTAAGGCCCAGCTCCTTTGCGGTCCTCGCTTCGCTTCTTGGCCTCGAAGCTGACAGTCAGCGCTCCGGGGGCGTTCTCTTGCCTCGATGCCTGCGTCGCTCGCTTCGGTCCGCAGTCGCGGGCTAAGGGCCCAGCTCCTTTGCGGTCCTCGCTTCTTGGCCTCGAAGCTGACAGTCAGCGCTCCCGTTCTCGCGCCTCGATGCCTGCGTCGCTCGCTGCGGGTCGCCGCTCGAGCCCAGCTCTTAGCGCCCGCTCTCATTTCCGCACTTTCGTAAGCCGGGCGCGAAGAAACCCTCAGGTACCACCTGAGGTCCTTACATGACGCGTCAAGAGATGATATGCTTCTCGGTACGTTGGAGGCTTGGTGGGCTCAAAGCAACGGCCGTCCGCGAAATGGTTGAAGGGAGTCTCGGCATACTATGTCGAACTTCTGCTGGCGGGAGGTGTGTTTGGAAGCGCCTTTACGCTGGCGTCGCTGGCGGGCTGGAGCGCTGGTGATCCGTCGTGGTTGGAGCCCGGGCCTGGCCGGGTCGAGAATTGGTGCGGTCCACTGGGCGCATTCGTTGCGGACGTGTTGTATGCGGGCGTCGGCTACGGCGCTTGGTTTGTTGTCCTGCCGATGGGGTGGTGCGCGCTTGGGATCGCGGGAAGGTTCAGGTTTGAGTTTGGTCGTTGGCTTTGTGGGCTGACCCTGTACGGCGCCTTTCTGTCGGTGCTGCATCTCGCTTTTAGGCCCGGATTTGGCTTTCCCCCGGGGGGATGGCTCGGCAGCTCTCTGGCGGAGGGGTTGGAAGGTTTTGTGGGTCCTGTCGGTGCTTGGATCCTCATTTTTGGCGCGGTGGTGATCAGCGCTTCGATCTTGCTCCGGGTAAACTGGCGTACTGTTGCCGAGTCGGCAGTGATGGGTGTTGAAGGCCGTGTTCCGGCCGTTCGCGAAATCGCCGACCGTGGAGCGAAGGGGGTCGGTGGGCTGTTTGGGGCGCTCCTTGGCTTTGTGTGGAGCGCTTTCGTGGCGGCGGGGCAACGCGGGTGGCGTCGCCTTACGAAGTCTTTTCATGGATTCAACGGAGTGTTTCGCCGCATGGGCGAATCTCTCACCCGGGCCGATCGTCCCGAATGGGCGACGGCGGCGGTGAGCGGAGGGACCTTTCTGCCGGAAGACCCAGAGGAACCTCTAACTCCCGCGGACTTGACCCCAAAAATTCAGCGTGGCTTGGCCGAAGTGGAGTGGGATCGTACGGAAAGCGGGGACACCACCGTTTTGGATATGTTCCCTAACCTGACCCCTCGCCAAGTCCGTTCTGACCCGGGCACCGCTGGCCAATCGCCCGCAGCGGCGGAGGAGGTCGACGAGAAGCCGTCGACGCCCACCCCGCGCGCTGTCTCCAAGATAACCGTTCATCATAATCAATTGCTCGATCAGAAAGTCGAGGACGACGGAAAAGCGGTCGTGCGCCTGTCGGTGCCCTTCAAACTTCCGACCCTGTCGTTGCTGGACGAAGTCCCTTTTCAAAAGGCCTTCTTTGACGACAACGAATTGCGACGGCTTGCGGCGCTGGTCGAAGAGAAGCTGCTTTCTTTCAAGATCGGCGGCCGAATCATCGACATTCGACCCGGCCCGGTGGTGACCATTTTTGAGTTTCGACCGGACGCCAATGTCAAAGTGTCCCGCATCGCTTCGTTGGAAGACGATCTCGCGATGGCGCTCAAGGCGCGCTCAGTGCGCATTGTGGCGCCGGTCCCTGGAAAAGATGTGGTCGGCATCGAGATTCCAAGCCCCACTCGGCTGACGATCTACCTGCGCGAGCTCTTGGCATCGCAAGAATTTCGCGACTCCTCGTTTGAGCTGCCGTGCGTTCTTGGAAAAGACGTGGAGGGACGGCCCGTGGTCGCCGATCTCACCAAAATGCCCCACCTGCTGATCGGAGGGACCACGGGCTCTGGAAAGTCCGTGGGCGTCAACGGCATTTTGATGAGCTTGCTCTACACCCGGACGCCCGAGCAGTTGCGGTTTTTGCTGGTGGACCCCAAGAAGTTGGAGTTTGAGCTCTACCACCACATCCCGCACTTGTTGTACCCGATCATGACCGAAGCCAAGGAGGCCGCCGCGGCTCTGGCGTGGGCGTGCCGTGAAATGGACGATCGGTATGGAATTTTGGCGCGCTGGGGTACGCGAAATGTGGCCGCCTACAACGAAAAAGTAGAACGCGAACTCAAGGACTGGACTGCGGAAAAAGCCCGTAAGTACGCTCCGAAGGACTGGACCGAATTGGACGGGCCACTCGCCAAGCCGGCGAAGCTCCCGTACATCGTGATCATCATCGATGAATTGGCGGATCTGATGATGGTCGCCAAAGGCGAGGTCGAAGAGAGCATTTGTCGAATTGCGCAAAAGGCGCGGGCCGCGGGCATTCACCTGGTGGTGGCTACGCAGCGGCCGTCGGTGGACGTGGTCACCGGGTTGATCAAAGCAAACCTGCCGACCCGCATCAGCTACCAGCTGCGTACGAAAATCGATTCGAAGGTCATTCTCGACGCCATGGGCGCCGAAACGCTCCTCGGGCGCGGGGACTTGCTGTTCATGCCGCCCGGCATCGGAAATATGACGCGTTGTCACGGTGCTTTTGTCGGTGACGACGAAGTGTCTCGGGTCACTGACTTCCTGCGCGCCCAGGGTGAGCCGGTCTACCAGACTGAGGTTGTGGCCGGAGCGAGCGACATTATCGATGAGGGCGAGCGCGACGAGCACTTCGATGATGCGGTCCAGATTTGCATTCAGGCGGGCAAAGCTTCGACGTCCCTGGTTCAGCGTCATCTGAAAATCGGCTACAACCGCGCTGCGACCATCATCGAACAGATGGAGCAGGCCGGATTGATCGGACCAGCGGATGGTGCTCGTCCGCGCGAAATTTTGGTGAACAGCTGGCCTTAGGGCCTCGCTGGATGCGGTCGCAATCGGTCAAAGTTGGTCAGCGTACCGAAGAGAACCACGCGTCGTGCGTTTTTAACGGGTGCGCCGGGACCGAGGTTTGCGGTTCAGCCTACCCGGGGATATCGGGCGCGTCGCGGAGGTCTTGTGAAGCAGATTCTCGGGTTGCTCGCTGCATGTTCCTGGTCCTCCCTCGCGTTTGCGGCGGATGCTTCCGTAGTGGTGAAGGCTGTTGAGGCCAAATACACCAAAGTGACTGGAATGAAGGCGAATTTCGTCCAGACCACGCGGAATGAAGTATTCGGCGACGAGAGCCAAGGGGGCGAGCTGATTTTGAAGCGTCCGCGCCAAATGTTCTGGAATTTTACGTCGGGCCCCAAAAAGC
>SYKL01000149.1 GCA_005797785.1 Pseudomonadota bacterium
GGCGTCGACGTCGAGCATGAGCCGGTCGGTGATTGGTTGTGCTTCGGGAGCAGCCACGCGTCGATCACCGTGTGGCTCACGTCGTGGTCAGACGCGATACTCATCGCGGCGGTGTCCCACCCAGGCGTCGCTGCGGCGTGGGTGGGAGGCGTCCCGATAGCTGGACCGCTGCCCCCGGGCGCTGTCGCCGGTCGCACCGTGGACGACTTCGCGAAGCTCCATCCGCTCCTGCGGCGTGCGTGGTCTCTGGCGAGATCGCTCCCCAACGCGTTGTGGCAGACCTGGGTAGCGGAGACGGCCGACCTCCCCCGCACCACCGAGGCCGAGCGCCTCGTGGTTCAGCGGGTGGGGCAAGACCTCTACCGCCGCGGGCTGTTGGAACTGTGGGACGGCCGGTGTGCGATCACCGGCCTCGCGGTGCCGGCGCTGCTGCGGGCGAGCCACGCGAAACCGTGGAAGGACTGCGAGCGGGACGAGGAGCGGCTGGACGTGTACAACGGGCTGCTGCTGGCGGCGCACCTGGACGCCGCGTTTGACGTCGGCCTGATCACCGTCGCCGAAGATGGCGTGGTGCTGGTGTCCGGGGACCTGAACGCCGAGGCCAGAGGGGTGCTGGGTTTGGACGCGCCGCGACGGGTGAAGCGCCTCAGCGTCGGGAATCAGCCGTACCTTGGGTGGCACCGCGAGCGGGTGTTCAAGACGTGACCATGAGCAGAGCCTCTTGCGCGGGATTCCAGGGGCGTTCCAGGAGAATCGCCCGGTTGCAAATTGTTTAGAAAAAGGGTGGGGTGGATCTGATAGACCTAGTTCCGCGGCCGATCCCTCTCTGGCTCCACTTCAACTCGTTCGGATTGACCGGAGCCTCACCCCTTCCCGAGACCAACCCGCCGCTCCAATGCCGTCTCCGTTCCTTCCTCATCTTCCGGCACACACCCCTCAAAAGCCCCCTCCCAAGCCAATCCCAACGACTCGGTCATCCAGTGCATTTCCGACGATGGAAACTGCAAAATCGTACATAAAGCTTCTAGTGGAGGGAGCCATTTCATACCAAAAGCCCAGAGTCCAGTTGGACCCTGGGCTTTTTAGTTCAACAACCCGAAAACAACGACTCCGCATTTTCAAGCTCCTTCGCCGTCTCTCCTTGACCGGCTTCCGACACCCCTGCTAGACTTGAACAACACCGTCGATCCCGCTCCCCTTTGAATCGACGAATCTTTCAGCAAAAGCGCCTTTTGGTTTGAACCGGACCGCACTCTTAAAAGAGTGCCCTGTTTCCCAATCAGGGAAACACAAGCGTTTTTGGAAACGGCGCTTGCCTCAAGTTTCCAAATCCTGTACTGTTTCCCAGTAGAGGAAACATGTCCTATTCCGGAAACGCCCTACTCGTTCAAGCCACGAGCCTTCTCGGAAGCGTACTTCCACCGCTATGGACGGCCTCACTCGTCCATGGCCCACAACCGACCATGACCGTCACCACACCCTCTGGAAAACAGCCCCAGTGGTGGCTTCACGCCCGGCAACACCTCTACCCAAAACAAGCTCTCGAAGAGTCGTTTCTCCGGTCGGCAACTGCCCGTCCAATCGTCGTTGCCCCATTCCTGTCCCGGGAAACTCAAGAGCGCCTCAAGAGTGTTGACGTCGACTACATCGACCTGACGGGAAATGTGTCGTTGAACCACATCGATCCCGACCTCTTCGTTTCGCGGACCGGTGCGACACGCGCCCCAACGCCAGAACTTCGTGAGCAAAGCCTCAAGGGCGAGAAAGCCGCTTCCGTCCTGCTGGAACTGCTGCACAGAGCTCTCCCGGCGGGCGTTCGTGAGATCGCTGCTCGTTCCAAAGCGACCCCGGGGTACGTTTCCAAACTCCTCGCCGCCCTGGACGAACGCGCGCTGCTGTCCAGAAATGACAAGGGACAAGTCACACAAGTCGATCGGTGGCGCCTGCTACAGGCGTGGGCCACGGATTCGCCCGTCATGAAGCGCTGTCAGGCGTACTCGTGCATTGAACCTCGCGGACTGCCGTCGTTGTTGTCCAAGTTGCCGAAGCTCAATCAACGGTGGGCCATCACCGGAAGCCTGGCCGCCCAAACGAAAGCACCGGTTGCCCCTCCGCGTTTGGCGATGATTTACGTTGAGCAGATCGCCGAGGCCGCGACGGTTCTAGGTCTGCAACCCGCAGATACGGGTTACAATGTCCTCCTCCTCAGCGCTCCGACATCGCTTCCGTTTGATCGCGCCTGGACGCACCAAGGCCTTCAGTATGCAGATCTGTACCTGGTAATCGTCGACCTTCTCACGAGCCCTGGGCGTTCCCCAGCGGAAGCGGAAGCCCTATGGAACTGGATTCAGCAGGGCGATGGGAGCGCTCGTGGATGAGCTGTATGTGGTCGCACGCCGAGTCATGCTGGATGCGTTGGAAGCATTGTCGGACCACCGAGAATCGGTCATTGTGGTGGGTGCACAGGCACTCTACCTACAGGTTGGCGACTCGGAGCTGGCGATTGCGCCTTTCACGACCGATTGCGATCTCGCCCTAGATCCGGCCACACTGCCGGAACTTCCTCCGCTTGAGCTCGTGCTGGAACGCGCGGAGTTCCGGGGAGAAGGAAAGGCAGGGATTGGCATCTGGTTCGCGAAACACCCAACGCCACAACATCCCGATTTAAC
>SYKL01000150.1 GCA_005797785.1 Pseudomonadota bacterium
CTTGGTCGCCGCCCGCGCCAGTCTCGTTTTGCCCAGTCCGCTCATGCCGAGGATCGACACGATCGTTCCCGAGGCGAGGGCACGCTGCACCTGCTCCAATTCCGCAGTTCGCCCAACAAAGGAGTTTGTATCGTCCACAAAGTTGGTCGTTGTGGTCCGCGGTCCGCGAGGTGCCACGGGCAGTTCCGCATCCACGGGTGCGGCGTCCGACACCACATAGGTTGCACCCACCTGAAGCCGGTATCCATCGCCCACAAAGGAGACCGCCATCCCAGAGTGTTCCAGCGACGCCTTCAGCCGATTGATCCCGACATACAAGCTGTTGTCGCTGCTTGGGGGAAGGTACTTCCGGTCCCAGACCCGAACGAACAACGGTTCGCGCTCGGTGCTCGCCCCATCCACCAGAGCGCACAAGAGCCGAAATTGGAGGGGTGAGCGCGAAAACTGGACCGGTGTATCGCCCTGCAGCCAAGCCGTCAGCGTGGGCGAATGCAGCAGGAGCACTGGAGCGCCCGCCCCGGTGGTGCGCCGCAGGCGGATCCGCGCCAATGGAACTTCGAGCAGTCTTCTTAGGCCGGCCTGATGGGCCTCGGGAACCTGTGCGATCGAGTCTTCCATCGAGGACAATGCATCGACCTGACCTCGAGGATCTTGCGCCTCCGCGGCGGCGAGCGCGTGGCCGATCGCCGCGAGATCGGGAGCCTCGCCGTCCGTCGCCGGCAAGTTCAATCCGAGCGCCCGCCCCACCACGCGAACTTCGGTCAGCAAGCGGGAATACCCGTTTTCCAGCGCGATCTTTTCGGCGGCCTGAATTTGGGCAGCCGCATCGGGCGCCAACGTTCGCGCCCGCCAAAGCCTGGCCTCTACTTCTGCAAGTGCATCCCCCATGGCAACGCTGTCATCGATCAGGCGTTCCAAGAGCTCCGACTCACCGCACGGTGCGGCCGCCAACGCGCGAAGCCGCAAGATCGCGTGTTTCCAACGTCGGGTGCGCGCATGGGGTTCCGCCTGACGAAGGGCCGCTTCGACGCCAAGGCGGTCGCCGTTTCGCAGAGCCCATTCCGCCTCGGCAAGCGCTGGTTGGCCGTCGTCGGGTTCTGGATCGAACGCCTCCGCCGGCTCCCCCAACACCCAGGCCGCCTGCCGTTCGATGGCTTGCCCGTACCGCCGCGAACGTTCGCGAACCGCCCGCGATGCCCGCTGTGCCTCCCGAACGCGCCCCAGGGCCATCAGCAGCTCGGCGCGGGCCCAGTGTACCGCGCACCACAGATCCTCGGAAACCGATGGCAAAGCGTCCAAGATCGCCAACCCCTCCCGGGGTTTGCCCGCTTCCAAACAGGCCCTCGCGCGCCGCCATCCGCACTCAGCCGCCATCCCGTCGAGCCCCGCACGGCGAAACTGCCGCGCCGCCCCATGCCATTCGTCATCGGCGCGTTCGTAGTCGTGAACCCGCTCCGCGGCCCGGGCCGCGGAACACTGCAGCCAAGCCGGCAGGAGCGGTCCTTCTCCCTCACAAATTTCCACCGCCTCCTGGAGACTCGCCGCCGCGGTCCCCCGATGCCGGCCCAACTCTGCGGTGGCCAACGCGCGAAGCGCCGGGCAGGGGGCGAGGGTGCCGCATTCCAACGCCCGTTCTGCCGCTTGCGGATCATCGCACTCCACCGCCAACCGCCATTCCGCAAATCCTGCCGCTACCTGCGCTTTTTTGTGGAGCAGGTCGGCGATCAGCACCCGAAGTTGCGCGGGATCGCGACTAGCCAGCCGGAAGATCCCCTCTTTGTCGGCGTTTTCCCAGACGTTCGCCCAGGTGGCGTCGGGCGGCTTCCCGTGGCAGAAGCCCACCAAAGCGGTGGCATCGTCATCTGCTGCCGCGGACGCGCGATCCGCGGTCAACGCCCATTCAAGGGTGTACGCCATCCTCTCTCCTCGGCCAGTCCCGGGAGTCTACACCCTGAACGGGTCGACGACCACGACATCCCGGAAGGCTCCCGCGCGAACCCGGGCTTAGAACACGGATCGAAAGCCAAGGAGCAAAGCTAGCACCGGACGGTAGCTGGGCATGGAAGCCCGCGACGGAGGAGCGGCGCGGTCGCGCAAATCGCGCGCCACAACGGGATCAGGGCTTTCGGCCGATGCTCTAGTCGGTGAGCCATTCCCAGGCGGCGCCGCCCGCGTCGGCGATGGTGCCAAAAGTGCCCATGGTCAACGCCGTTGCACCGCCGGCGATCGCGCCGAGCGTACTGCCATCGTTCATTTCCGCTGCGGTATCCAACCAATAGTCCGCGCAAGTCTGGCCTTCCGATGCGCCCAAACTGGCTTCCCGGGCGTAGCTGCTTCCCGCAGCTTCGTTGATCAGGCCGCCCACTTTGTATCCGCCCACGCCAGCTGCCAAAACGCCACCGGCTGCCGCGGCGGACAAGGCGCCGCCTGCGGTGAGTGCGGCGCCCGCTTCAGCACCCAGCAGGGTGGTCGCACCCGCCGCTCCCGCTTCCGCCGCCACCAAACCGCCCTCCGCGCCTGCAGCGACCGTGCTGGTCAGGCTCGCGCCACCCAGCGTGGCCCCGATGCCCGCGCCGTTTGCCGCAACGTCTGCACCCGCAACGACCCGGTCGGCGGTGCTCTTCTCGCTGTTCATCATATCGGCACCGGATGTGACCATGCCCATCAGATTGCCGACAATGCCGAACGAACTCGGCAAAAAATCGTCTGCCTCGGAAACCCCTGGGAGACCAAGCACACCGCCGATGGTCTTTGCGATACCGCCGCCCAAACTAAACGGATTGACTCCTTCCGAATTGGTCGCCTCGGCCCCGACGCCACCCGCACCTTCCGCGAGTCCAGCAACGGTGTTGCCAACGCCGGGGAGAAACGGGCCCAGGGCGCCGGCGATGGTACCCACCACCGAACCCGCGGAGGATCCTTGTGCGGGCGCAGGCGCGGTGGTCTCTGGAGTTCGGTAGGCTTGGCTCATGGTCCACCCCGTGGTGCGGAAGGGAGACCCGCACAACAGTTACAATAGGCGAAGGATTTGCAAACGGCAACCACGGAAACGATCGGTCTGGCGAGTGTTCGCAAAAAAGTGCAGCTGTTCATGGTCATGCCGTTCCGCTGGGCCCCAGATGTGGAGGCTCAAGTTCGCATCATCGCAATCGACGTCCGCAGGATCGCACACAGTGTTTTGAAGAAGACCGCGGGCGCTGCGGGGCTCAGCCCGCGGGCAAGGCGTGCAGGGTACCTGGGCCTGCGGGATGGAAGACGCAGGCTCGCGATACATCCGCCCTTTCTTACCCTTCTTCCACCGCTTTCTGGACGTTATCGTACGTCCTTGGAAGGGTGAAAAGTGGGGGCGGTGGGAGTCGTTATTTTTGAAAAACCAGCGGTATATAGAGCACAATACGGTTTGTAAAATCTATTGTTACCCCCAAAGTTACCCCCGGATTTCTCTGACGGTTGGGTTCGACTCCCGGGATAAAGGCTTCGGTCGGTAAGAGTAGAGAGGTCGCCTAAATATCCCACGGGCCACCTGCTTGCCAAAAACTCGGAACTTTGCCTCCGTTGAGCGACGTCAAAATCGGCGAAATGAATCGCTCGAATGCAAGGAGTGCGTCGGCCAACTGAGGAGGGTGCTGAACGGCCTTGTCCTTCAGCATCGCGGACCAGCCTGTCTCCCATTTGCGACCCACGAGTGTGGCCTTCATTTCGCGGAGAACCCCGGTATCCGCCCGTGTGCCCCGGCGTTCAAATGTGGCCCTGAGGGCTGCCGCGAGTTCCAGTCCATCGAACGACTGGGTGTTGCTCAGTACCATTACGTCGAGAATGTCCTTTAGTCGGTGCTGGATCGCTGGGAATTTGGAGATGAGGGTCTCCACCTTCTCGGCGATCACCGGCGCTGCAGCGTAGGCGAGAACCTGAGCGGGCGGGTCGTCGCTTAAGAACGGGGTGATCTTGACTCGATGAACGGGAGGGACCACATCGTCACCAAAACCAATATCGATCCTTACTTCCAGCTCTGTGTCGCCGATCGATGCTCGAACGAAGACTTTCACGCCATCATATTCGTCGATGTTGCGCTCGGTCTTCACCGCACGGACGCCGTCGGGATCGAACACAATCCCATCTTCCAGTTTGACCGATACGATTTCTCGAAAACGCCCCCGAATCTCGTCGGGATCGGTGGGCCCATGGCTTCGGAGCAGATCGATGTCCCGGGTGAACCGGTGAGGGGAGTTCAGGAGGTTGGCGATGAGCAGGCCACCTTTGAGGAAGAACTCGCTCGTCTGCGATGAACGTCCCAACCGGTACAACAGGCGATCCATAGCGTAGGCGGTCAATGCGTCGTCGCGGCTAAGACCGCGCTCTTTGCCTCGATTGCTGACTTTCTGTTGTGTGGAACGCACGCCGGCTTCTTTTCGTTTCATCGCAGAACCAACCCTTGGAGCACGGGTTCTAGCTTATTCCATACGTGGAGGCGTTGGGCCAATCGGGCGAGCGCCGGAAGGTGGAAGTTATCCGCCTGAGCTCGTCGTCGCAGGGCATCGAGCGCGTATTCCGCGGAGATCAGACGCGGATATTTCCAGAGGTCGAGCGTCGTTCGGTCGGGGCCGGTGAGGCGGACAGTCACCCCGTGCACCTGCAGGGTCTGGATGTCGTTGATGGTGTCGTCCTGGGGGTCGATGAGCCAAGGGGCAGTCTGGATAACGTGCAGGTTGGCGACCCGGCTGCGAATGACGCTGGTGCCCTTTGGGACGTACAGCCACGGTCCTCGTTCGAACGCATCGGTGAGCCGATGGTGGATCGCAGCGGTGAGGAGGCAGCCGACGATCGCTGGATGACGGAGGGTCCACGCTGCGAGTTCGATGAGCGGGTGCTTTGCGTGGTTGGCACCGATGTAGATGCCAGGGACCACGCGATCAATGACGCCCTCTTCCTCCATTCTCGCCATGGCGGGGAGGGGAATGCCAAGATCTTTGGCATGAAAGAGGGTTGGCCTCGAGTGGGCCGCGTTTCGGATAAGGTCATGGGCGGTGGTGGGGTTCACAAAAGTTGTATACCATAGCGTATGGAGTATACAAGATTTCTGTGGTGATGTGCTCGGCCAGCGAACCAGTTTCGGGCCCGGCGCTCTACGAGCTTGTTGGACGTCGTTCCTCGATAGTATTGATCATTGCGGCGTCAATTACACGCGACAACGAGTGAAGGTCATTGTGACTCGTCAGTGCCACACGTGTGTCTGCGAACGCCATCGCAGGTAGAAGCTGGAACCCGGGAGGCAAGAGCTCTGCTGCCTTTTCGGGTGATATGTTCAGGCCGATCCAAGGCAGGCGCGCTTCGACATTTAGACGAACGAACCACCACGATGGCCAGCGCGGTTCGCCGTCAGCGAAATGCTGGTTTTGGAGTTGTAACGCGGTATGTCGGCTCTTCGCGTGGACGCCGCCGTGCCCCAACCGAGTTGCGTTGACTTGGATCAACCGGTCCAAATCCCTAAAACATCTGCCTAAAAGAATCGCTTTCTACCATTCACAATGCAGCCCCACGCAAGGGGGTTCCATTCTTTGTCGAGTCGCTCCAGCTTGCCCAACGCTGGCTCTCAACCTGCTGACCCTTGATATTGGAATCCCTCGCACGAGAGGGAGGAAGTCAACAAATCGGGGGTGGGTCAGAACATCCTCACATCCGTTGTTACCTTTTCCCGCTCCTTCCAAGGGATTTACCGCCCACTCACACTTACGGACTCGGTGCGGAAAACAGCATTTCCACATCAAACCCGTAGATCTGTCCAAATCGGTGCAACAGCAAAACAGTCAGATTCGTTTTCCCTGCTTCCACCCGTTGCAAATGACGCGACGAAACGCCCAGTTTTTCTGCGGCCTCTTCCTGGGTCAGCAGGGCCGCCTCTCGAAGCTCAGCCAACCGGGCTCCAAATTTTGCCTGAAGGACCGCGACTCCCGGGTCACGGCGGAACGCCGGCCTTGGATCGTGTCGGTTCTTGGGTCGCGGACCGGTTGCCGTCATCGGTCAAAACTGCGGCCGGAGTAAAAAAATAAACACGACATATTGTGTCGTTTCGTCGCAAAACGACATATGACTGCTCGGTCCGTCGCCAAAGCACTGGCACACGCACGGCCACCGTCGAACCGTTCCTTAGGTAAACCTATGCAATCAACTCAATGGATACTGCTGGACACCGAGACCTCGGGACTTGGAAAGCCGATCGCCTGTGTTGAGATCGGTGCACAGAAAATGGTCGGATTGAAGACCTCTGGTGCACCGTTTCGTGCGCTGCTCAACCACGATGTTCCTATTGAACCTCGAGCGGAGAGGGTTCACGGCTACAGTAGGGAGTACCTACGAAAGAATGGCCGAGATCCCAGAAGCGTTCACGAGGAGTTTCTGCGCTATGCCAATGGGTCTCCGGTGGTCTCGTACAACCTTGCCTTTGACTGGGGACGCGTGTTGGAACCGGAGTTGGCGCGGCTCGGGCTACAACCTACCTATCGACCTGGTTTTTGTGCCTTAACATTGACTCGGCGTTGTGTAAGCGAAACCGATGGTCACAGCATGGACGTCGTTCGAGAGCACTTTTTCCCCGATGAAATGGGACGAGCGCACCAAGCGGGGGTGGATGTGGAAATCACTCGTCGGTTGATGACGGAAGTACTCTGGCCGAGGCTTGAACGAGCGGGAATTACCTCTTTTGACGAAGTGGCGGCTTTTTCTCGAGTCACTCCGGTAGCAGCAGGGTTGCGAAGGATCGGAGGGACCGATGAGGCAGCCACGTCGACGCGGTCA
>SYKL01000151.1 GCA_005797785.1 Pseudomonadota bacterium
ATAAAAACGGAGGTGCGCGAGGCGACCAGCCCCGCCGCCAACGGCACCCAGTGGATCGCGATCGTCGGTCCCACCGGCTCCCCCCGCGCGCGCGCGGCGTCCACAAAGGCGCTGCCGCGGATCCGCCGCAATTGCGTGCTGACCTCGGCGTAGACGTCGGTGAAAGCTCCAGAACCGATCGCGAGCACAGTGATCGCGATCAGCGTCCGCAACAAGGACGGCTGATCCGGCAATGCAAACCAGTCCGGGCGGTCGATCCATCCCGCCTGCATCGCTCGCCAAGCGGCCTCGTTGAACGCCAGGATTGCCAGGTGAGCGAGCAGAAAGAGGGGTACAATGCTTGCTCCTTGCGCCAACCAGCGCGTGGGATGCCGGCGCCAGGCAAACAGCGTGCTCAATCCTAGGCAAAGGGCCATCGAGGCCAGCGACCAGGTCAGCGAACGCAGCGCCGGCGCCGCGATCAAATCGGTCACCGGCTGTCCGGGCCGATAGGTCCAAGACGTGCCTAAATCCCCTTGAAGCGCGCGACCGATGTAGCGGGCGTATTGTACCGCGAAGGGATCCCCCAGCCCCCACTCTTTCTCCAGCAACGGGCGAACTTCCTCGCTGTTGGGCAGCATGTCGATGGCATCGCCGGGCGCAAAATGGAACAGCGCCAGCACCAATCCGGTGGCGCCGGCTACGGTCGCCGCAAACCCTAAGGCCCGCCACGCCAGCGCTTTGACGATCGCCCACGCTCGGAAATTCGGATTCATGGGCGCCAACGGGAGGGAGGGCGCCCTCGGACTACTTGAGCGCCCACTCCGAGGCCCAAGTGAAGAAATAGAAGGGGTGAACGACCACATTGCGAAGGCGCGCCGACAGCGCCGAATAGCTGTCCAACGTCCACAAGAAGACCATCGGTCGATCCTTGGAAATGAGCGCGTGAACCTGCCTTAGAAGCGCCTTCTTGCGCTGCGGGTCGGCCGAACCGCGCGCCTCGTCGAGCAAGCGGTCCACCTCGGGATTTGCGTACGCACCAAAGTTGCGCGCTCCCTTGCTGTGGAACTGCTCGTAGATGTCTTCGTTGCGATCGAAGGACCACTGTGACAACACCAGATCGTAGTCGTGGTCTTTCCAGATCCGTTGCTTCCAGTCTGCACCCCCGAGGAAGTCGGGTTCAACCACCACGCCCTGCGACTGTAGCTGAGCTTGGAGATTGATGATCACGTCCTGTGCGGTCTCCAGGTTGTCTGGGGCGGCGATCCGGATCTTCAGCGGTTGGTCTCCCTTCATCCATTGGCGCCCGACCCAGGTGTAGCCGGCGCTCAGCAGCAGCGTCTTCGCCGCTTCCGGATCGGCAGACACGGGCGCCACATCATGGTTGTAAAAGGGCGAAGAGGGCACAAAAGGACCGGAAACGCGGTCACCGGTACCGATCGGCGCCAGCAGCGCCGGGACATCGACCATCAGCGAAAGGGCCTCTCGAACCTTCGCATCCTTGAATCGCTCTTGGGATAGGTTGAAGCCGACATACCACCAGGAATTGGTCTGGTAGGGGTACAATTCAATGCGGCGATCGGCCTGCAGAGTAGCGATGTCCCGCGGAAGCACCCGGACCAACGCCTCCAGGGATTCGTACATGATCAATTTCGCTTGATAATTCTTGTCCGCGACCTCCCGCATTTGAATTTCGGGGAGTTGGGCGCTCTCGTCGGCCGCCTGCAACGTGATCGAATTATCACCGTTGAACGAGGTTAACTTGAATGGGCCGGTCCCGATCGGTTCGGACCGGAAGGCGTCGGTTCGTTTCAGCGCGGTGCCCGAGAACCGGTGGGCAGGCAGAATCTTAAAGTGCAGCTTGTCTTCTGGTGAGTATTCTTCGCCCACAAACTCGATGATCAGCTGATGGTCGTTGACCGCAGTGACTTTTTTGATCCACGCGACCCGTCCGGTCTCGGTGGAGGCGGTGGCGGGATTCTTCATGGCGTCCACCGTGAACACCACATCCTTTGCGGTAAATGCGACACCATCGTGCCACTTTACGTCGGTGGCGAGGTCGATGGTCATCGACTTTCGATCGGCAGCCAACGAAAAGGAGTGCGCCAAATCGGGCTGGCTCTTCAGCTCATGATCGTCGGTAAATAGGCCGTCAAACACTAATTCGTTGAGGCGGGCTTCGCTCATCGAGGTGGCATAAATCGGATGCACGATCGATGGCGCCCGATCTTCGGCGTAGCGCAACGGGGCGGCGGTCGCGAGAAGCGGAATTCCCAGGGCCAACCACGATGAAATGAACGGAGTTTTTGCCATGTTAATTCTCCTTACTGTCGCCCTGGCGGCTCAAACCTTCGAGGACAGCGAGATCTCCGATGATTTCTTTCAAACCGATGACTTCGGGCCGGGTTTCCGCCAGCCGCTGAACGGCATCCAGGCTTTCCCGGGTGTGCCCATTTCGCAGCTCCGCTTCTGCGAGAACCGCCAATAATCCGGGTGAGTTTCCGACTCCAACACTCGGATCGGTGGCATCGACCGCGAGCTGCGCGTAAGCGAGCGCTTGCTGCGGGCGGTTTTCGATGAGCGCCTGGCGTGCGCGAGCGGTGAGCCATTCTTGGCGCACTTTGTCGGTCAGTCGCAGATCATCGAGCAACGCTTTGCCGTCTGCGGTGGCGGTATCCCCCAGAGCTTTACGCCAACCATCGGCGGCCTCAGTAAACTTCCGGGCCTGATCCTTCGCTTCGTCGAGATTGTCTTCGGTGGATGTGCGAGCAACCCCGAGTCCATCCAGCGCGGGCATCGTCGCCCCAAGCACGCCAGGGTTGGTCGCGGTCGTCAATTCGGCCGTTAGATCAGCGCTAGTGAGCCAGGGTGCAAACAGGGTTCCGCTGAGGCCGGTCTCCGGCTTGGCCCAAACCGCGGCGGTGGCTTTCCAATCCTGACCTTCGACGCCAGCACTCTTAGCCGCTCGGCCGAACCACGCCTCGGAGAGGGTCTGATGAACGCAAGGGTCGTAAAACTTGCGTTCGAAACCGGGTTCGGATTCGACAATCAGAGGGGTGCCGGAAGCCGCGACCAGGGCGGCGAGCTCGCCATTTCGGGCTTGGGTATGCAGCACGCGTCGTCGCTGGAAGGGGTCGTGGGCGAGGGGATCGCCCTCGGGGGCGTCCGCGGTTGGCCAAAGGCCTTCTTGCGTGTCCAAGACCGCGAGGAAGGCGTCCGCCGAGCCGCCCTTGGCCTTCATCACCCAACCTTCCCACGCTTCTTTTGGGGCACCGGAACAACGGGCCGCCAACGCCGCGATCGTGGGTGCGCCTGGACCCTTGGGCAGAGCGCCCGCGAGTTCCCATTCGCGGAACAGGCGTTCGTGCGCAAAACCCGACATACGGGCGAGATCGGACTGTAGCACTCCGAGCGCGAACTCCGCGCGGGCGCGCGCTGGACCGGCCGTAAAGGAGCCCGCGGCGGTCTCCAGATCGTTTTTATGGAAGGCGATCCAGCCGTCCCGGCCGGTCTCGTTCATTAACGTAGTAAAATGGGAGGGTTCGCGTACGATATCGCCGACCCACCCTTCGGACGTGGCTGGCAGCTGAACATCGCTGCCACCGCACGCCGATAGCCAAACGAGTGCCAGCCATCGAGGGTCACTGACCTTCATACGTTGCCCCAGCGGAATTGGTGCGGTTGCCGAACAGGCCTGGATCGAGATTCTGCCCGTCATCCGCGACGTTTAGCGTTTCTTCCTCAAGCGTCAGGGTATCCATCGCGATGCCCCCACTCTTATAGAAAAAGGGGAGGCTAACCACGTGAAACCCAGGTTTGAAAACCTCAAGCGCGTATTCCCGTTTCTTTTGGAGCTTGGTGCGCTTTCCGGTGTCGTCGCGGAGGTAATCGATCACAAAGCGGCCCTCGGCGTCGGTGACCAGTTTTACATTGCCAGGGGAGAGGGTGATGATCGCCCGTTCCACCGGTTGGCCA
>SYKL01000152.1 GCA_005797785.1 Pseudomonadota bacterium
CCGTGGGTTCCGAAACCCCCTCATATCCGACCTGCGCGAGCCGTCAAACCGAGGTCGCGTAGGCCCCACCGGCTTCCAACTCGAACCCTTGGCCATTGAAAAGAAACCTTTCTACGTCCTTCACCACGCCATCTGCCACGGAATACACATTCATGGCGGCGGTGCGGTGGTGCTCGGGCTCGTGCCCATACCCTCCAGAACCTGGGTCAAACGTCGGAATTTTCGTCCCATCCTCCAACGCCACTTCGCCGCGGTAGCCCTCGTGTTTGTGACCGTGCACGACAAAAGCGGGTCGCTTTCGCGAATTGGACAAGACCTCTACTAAATCACCCACGTTCAACAGTCCATGGCCATAATTGGAGTAGGGACGCCCGCTCGGCCCCACCAAAGGGTAGTGGATCGCCAAACCCACGGTGCGGGCTTGCAACTCTTCGCTGTCCAACAGCTTCGCCAACGCCTCCAACTGATCGTCGGGCACGATCCCCGAAGAAAGCAGCGTCGGACGGTTCGGGTCCAGCCCGAGGAACGTCATTTCACCGACGTCCAGCCGTCCTACCGGCCCATCCTGCAACCCCATCCACTCACCAAATACTCTCTGGCAACGCCGATCGTCGCGTGCTCCGCGGGTATAGAGATCGTGGTTGCCAGGGATGATCAACGTCGGAATGCTCTCCAACAGCGGCAACAGATCCGCCTTCGCCGCCTCAAACTCCTCGGGCAACGCCAAAGCCGTCAGGTCCCCCGTGATCAACACCACATCCGGCTTCAAAGCCATGGTGTGGGCAACCACCTGGCGTTGAGCCCGGAGGTCGAAGTGTTTCTTGCGGCCCTTCAAGTAAAGGTTGAAGGTTCCAAGGATTCGCTTCGATGAAACCGCCTTCCACGCAGAAGGTGGCGTCATCCAATGAACGTCCGTGAAGTGGGCCACACGCATCATTCGCTTCTTCCTGGTGCCCAACGTCGGCCGCTGGAAAGTCCGAACCCCACAAATCCGACGATCGTGGCCAACAACACGACCAAGATCGCCAACACCGATGCCGGCGGCGCCCCCCAAGCGATCGACAGCGGCTGCCGCTCTCCGTCGATGGAAACTTCGGCGGCTCCGGCCATTTCTGGAGTCCAGCGTACACGGCCGAGACCGTCGGTGATCCCAATCGCCCGATCTTCGGCGTTGGAGAGCCCCACTCGGTAGGTGACGCGCACGGTGCGTCCAGGGCGTGGCAACCCATCCTCGTCTTCCACCCGGATCTCGCTCTCCACGCCGATTTGCGCGGGAGGCTCCACCACCACCTTGTCGGCCCCCCACGCAAGCATGGCCCAGAGTGCGATCATGCGCGTTTCTCCCTCGTTAACGCGGAGGTCGCGGCGACAAAAATCACCACCACCACCGCGCCTGCCGCGGCCGCGGCGGCCGGAATTCCGTTCCAACCGACCACCAGCGATGCTCCGCCGAGAACGGCCGCGAGCCCCCCCACGGCGCGCGCCGCGCCTCTGGTGTTCGCGGCCAGCACAAATCCCGAAACTAGAGTTCCCAGGGGAAACAACGACGACCACCACCACTCGACGAGCGGTGGCCCCCCCCACCAGAAGAGGAGTGTCGCAAGCCCAAACACCCACGGAATCTTTGGTTTGTCACCGGAAACCGCCCAAAGCGCCGGCGCCCCTGCGAGCAGCCCCGTCCAAACCCCACGCGAGGTGGACGCTTCAAAAGCGACTCCGGCGCCCACCGCCCCGAGCAGCAGGGCCCCCAGTGCGACCCCACCCGTCAACCAAGGAGCGCGTTGAACCCCCGGGACCCGCGCATCCGGTCGCCACAAACCAAAACCCGCTCCGCCCAGAGCCAGGCCGATCGCCACCGAACGCGGCGCAAATGACTTCCAATCTGCCCAACGGGGCTCGAGGAGCGTCCACGGTGCCCGCAGGTCCACCAACAGGTCGATCCCGCCGGCCAGCAAAGCGAGTCCTACAAAGCCTAATGTCCACGAGGTGCGCCTGCGCCATCCGCCAGCGATCCCCAAAGCCACCGCGGTCGCCGTCAGCACCGTCGCCGTTCCGCCGCGAGCCAACTCAGAGCCCGCGATCGCCGCGGCAAACACCGCCAGCACCAGCGGGCCGATCGCGCGGACCCTTTCTGGGACGGGCGTGTTCCCCTCCAACGTCGCCAGGGGAATCCCTATGAACCCGGCGACCAAGGCCGCGATCGCCAGACCGGCAAGCCCACCTGCCGCATAAGACGGAGCGATCACCAACGACACCACCACGGTGGATGCCAGGACCCCCGGCCACCACCGCTCACGGACTGCACGCTGAAACACGCTCGACATCCCGGCGATCGTAACGGATCGGCGCCGAGCGTCGACCCGGAGCTGGTTCGACATCACCCCAAAATCACCGGTCGCCAATTAACACCGATTAACAGTGCTCTCGCCGCCGCCCGTCTTAAATACTCTGCGAACCAACACCGAGGTTAGGAATGAAACGCGCATTGTGGCTTGCCTTTGGAATGATTTCACTCGCGGCCTGCAAAAAAGAGCCGTCGGACTCCGGGGATTCGGACGAGCCAAGCTCCGAGGTTGAACCCGTTGTTACTGCCGAATTTTTCGAGGATCTCGCCCCTATGAATCTCTCGGAAGACATCGCCTTCGCGTTTTCGGCGAGCACCCCGTGGATGATGTTTATCACCCTTTCACCGCAGGGCATGCTGGGCGCAGCTCCAGAAGGCGACTGTCCAGTGGTGACCAGCACCAACACCGGCGCCGTCACTCAAGGCGACTGCACCGCGGAGGACGGCACCGTCTGGTACGGCACCGCCACCACCTCGGGATTCAAGACCACCTATGAAGGGTTTGGAGTGTCCACTGCCACCGAATGCGCCGACGGCGGCACCAATACCGCGATCTACGACGGCGTGGTCACGATGATCCCGACCCAGAGCGGTGGTATCCAATTCGAAGCCGATCTTCTCGTGCATTCCTACGGAGTCGAAGACGACTGCACCCTGTTCGATCGGGAGCTCGGCGTTGCGTACACCGGAAACTCCGAGTACAGCGGCGAAGACGAAGATACCGACGGACAACCGGACAATCAAACGTTCAATGGATCCGGGTTGTTTGGAATGTCGGATGCCGGCCAGGTACACGGCACCACGGACAACGAGCTTATCAACAGCATTGTGTGCGACTTTGAGGCTGCTTCGGGCTCCACAACACTCACCGCGGGCGGGCAAACGGCGGTGATCACCTACGACGGAGCCACCGACTGCAGCGAAGAAGCCACGGTCACGTGGACTCTCGATGGAGTAGATCAGGGCGAACTTTCCGGTGTTTCCTGCAGCACATCCGGTGGGTTGGCATTGGGGTGGGCGCTGCCTGCGCTGGCGCTGCTTCGCCGCCGGACCGCTCGGAAGGGATCCAAGTAAAAACGGTGGCAGCTCGATCGCTCGGGCTGTCACCGTGGGAAAACGAAGCGGCGCTTTAGGCGACGATCGCCGGGCGCTGCGTGACCCGCTTCACGGGAACCGAGGAAACCAGGGCGATCTGCCCATCTTCCTTGTTCAACTTGAACTCGAGGCCGTCGGCATCGACTTCCAAGTAACGGGAGATCACTTCCATGATCTCCAGCTTCATCTGGTCCAACTGGGCCGCCGACAGATCCACTTGGTCGTGGATAAGCAGGAATTTCAGCCGTTGTTTGGCGTCATCCTTGCTTTTGACTTTGGCGGTACCGAGAAGTTGTTCGAGGCCCTTTTCGAGCTTGCCAAGAAGTCCGCGCATCACACCACCTCACGGGCGGGGGCAAAGCCCATCCACCGCTTAAAGGTTGCCCAAAAGTTAGGTTCATCGCTGCTGTCGAACGAAGGGAAGGGGATCTGCTCGCCCATGACCCGTGCGGCGATCCGACGATAGGACTGGCCCACCACCGAATTGTCGTCGAACACCGCCGGGGTGCCCTTGTTGGCGCTGATGATCACGTCTTCGTGATCAGGAACCAACCCAATCAACGGAATCGCGAGGATCTCCAGGATGTCGTCCCGGTTCATCATGTCGCCACGGGTGACCATGCCCGCGCGGTAGCGGTTGATGATCAACTCAGGCTCTGGCAATTCATTAGCTTCGACCAAGCCAATAATGCGGTCCGCATCGCGAATCGCGCTCACTTCAGGGGTGGTCACGATCAACGCGCGATCGGCGCCGGCGATCGAGTTTTTGAAACCTTGCTCGATACCGGCAGGGCAATCGATGATCACGTAGTCGAACGTCTCTTTGAGCTCGGCCACCAACCGCTTCATGTCTTCCGGCTTCACCGCATTCTTGTCACGGGTCTGCGCGGCGGGGAGCATGTACAACCCTTCCACGCGTTTGTCGCGGATCAACGCTTGCTTCAGCTTGCATTCACCTTCGATCACCTGAACCAGATCGTACACGATCCGGTTTTCGAGCCCGAGGATGAGGTCGAGATTGCGCAGACCGATGTCTGCATCGACCAAAGCAACGCGCTTGCCCGCAAGGGCCAAGCCGCAGCCGAGATTGGCGCTGGTCGTGGTCTTTCCGACCCC
>SYKL01000153.1 GCA_005797785.1 Pseudomonadota bacterium
AGCGCTTTTTGCGCCTGGACTCCGGTCCCGATCGCCCTGGACCGCTTTGTGGCTGCGGTTCGCAAACTATGGAAAAGATTGCGTTTTCGCGTGCCTGGCGGAACCCGCCGCGATGTCGCTGTTGGGAGAAAACGACTGGAGCCGCGGCCGACGACTCACCCGCTCGCAGGTGGAGCGCGCCGGCCACGCCCTGACGGAACTGGGCTTTTCCCCACGCGTTTCGTAAGCGCTACCGCAACGCTACAAACTGGACTTGGATCGCCACATTGTCCTGAATCGCATCGTCCTTTTTCCCGGGGTAGGTGATCCCAAAGTCGTGGCGATTCACCACGAATTCCGTGTTGGCTTCCACCTGTTTCGCATCGACCGTAATTTTCGCTGGGAATACCACCTGTTTGGTCGTGCCGCGAATGGTCAATTCTCCGGTTACCGTGTGGGTCATCCCCGCAGCTTCCGAGCCCGCTTTGATCTCCGTGGATTTGAAGGTCGCCGTGGGATGGTTGGGAACATCAAAAAAGTCAGCGTCTTTCAAGTGTTCCGTCAATCGAGCGCTGTCTGACTCCAACGTCCCCAATTGCGCAACAAAAGCAACGCCTTTCACTTCTTCCCCTTCTAGGCCCACTTCCCCCGTGAAGTCCTTGAAGGTGATCGGATGCTGTGCGGTGATCTTCGCTCCCAACGCGCCCAACTTGCTGCGGTCGGTCGCGACCTGAAGTTTCACGGCTCCGTCGGCGGCAGCAACAGGAGCTTCCACGGGCTTTTCTACAGGCGGTGGTACATCTGTCACCACTGCCGCATTGCGGTCCTTGCCGACGTCCTCCGCACAAGCCGCCAAAAATACCAGCGCCACTGCCAAACTTCGATTCATCATGCAAGGACTCCACACAAAGCTGTTCCGCTGCCAGCTTATCGGATCGGGCGCCGGACGCTCGTCATCCTTGGTCGCTTCGGGTCACGGACTGTCGATGCTGCCAAACACTTCGTCCTGAAGCACGGCGTACAAAGGCGCCAGGGGTCCGAGCGACTCGGGTTCCGACAACGAACCCGTGAGTGAAACCGTATACGATCGCCCAGAATCGGGCCGAATCGAAAACACCAACGGTTGAGTGTCCGCCCCGGGAGCCTCCTCCTCGGGAAGATCCGCGGGCAAGTTCCTAAAATCCACGGCCACAAGCGCTTGCTGCACCCGTTCCACCGCGTCAGGGGCCATTTTGGCTCGAGGGCTCTGCCCTTTGGGGTTGACCTTTACCAGCTGGTAATTCCCATCCTGCTTCCCATGCATACGCCGTCCGTCCAACAGCACCCGATCCCAGGTCCCCGTCTTGGGGTAGAAAATTTGAACCAGCGTTTCTGGAGGTGGTTCCGGTGGAAGGCGTGTTTTCGCAGGGGTAACGGTATCCAACGCCGGATTGTAGCGCTCCGCTTCGGGCGTTTCGACCACCTTGGTGGTGGTGCCCTTCGTCCACGCGGGTCCTCCGCCGCACGCGAATGCCGTTCCAACACCGAGAAGAACCGCGACAGCGCTCCAACGTCGACTCATGTCGCCTCCATCCACGCAAAAGCTCCCGTTCGATCCGCCAATTCCACCCGCCCGCCGCCCGCAAAGAATGCGCGCGCCACCGCCACCGGTCCGACGCCGGCCCCAATGGAAAACGCCTCGGTCAAATCCGGTTCCTCGGAACAAAAGCTGGTTTCCCCTCTTAAGGTGCGCCCTTCACCCGGCGCGAGCACAAAGAACGCGGCGCCCTCCCCCACCGGATTCGGCCACCAACCTTCGGCATGGATGAGACTGTCGGCGCCGCCCGCCACCACGCGATCCGCCTTGCCTTCCGCGATGGCGCGAATCCCATCGAGCAATGCTCTCATTCCCGCAAGCCCACCTTCAGCATGGGTGGTGTTTGGACCCCGAATGTCGTGATACGCGGATGAGAAGCCAACAATGTTGTTCGTCAACCCGCGGACCAACCAAAGCGGTGGTACCAACGGAAATCCTCTCTGGCCGAACGCCGAAAGCTCAAAGGAGCCACCGAGCGAACTCTCCTGAAGTGCAGGTTCAAGCTCCTCTGGTTCGCCACCACCGGGGCTGGTGCCGACAAATATGCCGCGACGCTCCGGGGGCGTATCCTCCCATTCCGGATCAGAACGAAGAACCTCGCCAATCACCGCTACGCCCAATTGCACCCCGCGGGACATCAACTTGGCGTGTTTCCGGTCCGGAAGACGCTCTCTCGGACGAAAATCAGCGATCATGCCGGGGCCGTCGCCGCCCAAAACCGAGCATGCGACGACGCGAACCGGGCGCATCAGCCCGCATCCGGGTGACGAAACACCAGGGAAACATTCTGCCCGCCGAACCCAAAGCTGTTGGCCAACGCCACCCCCACCGGCCGGATCCGCGCCTGTTGTACCACATCGATGTCCATGGCGTCAGGTTGCTCGCACCCGACGGTTCCTGGCAAAAATCCGCCCGAAATGCCCAACACCACCGCGACAGCCTCAACCGCCCCCGCCGCGGCAAGCGTATGCCCCAAAGCACCCTTAAAGCTATTTACAGGGATCTTACTTCCAAAAAGACGGCGTATCGCTTTTGATTCAGCAATGTCGCCGACCGGCGTGCCTGTCGCGTGCGCTTTCACCCACTCCACGGCCTCGCTCGGCAGGCCCGCGTCCCGAAGGGCGCGACGCATGGCTGCTTCCGCGCCTTCTCCCTCGGGATGGGGCGCGGTGACCCCAAAGGCGTCCAACGACGATCCCGCGCCCAAGAAAACCGCCAGAGGTCGCGCGCAAGCCTCCAGGGGCTCGATCCTGAGCAGCGCAGCTCCCTCGCCCAGTGCAAATCCGTCGCGACGGCGATCGAACGGTCGCGCGACACCCATCGAAAGCGCTCCAAGAACGCCGAAGGACGCCAGTCCAATCGGATGCGCCATGGCATCCTGGCCGCCAGCAAAAGCGACATCCAACTCCCCGCGAGCCACCGCACGCGCACCCGCCGCGATCGCTTCCGCACCAGCCGCGCAAGCCGAAAATACGGTGATCTGCGGACCTTGAGCCCCTACCCGTTGCGCCAACCACGCCGCTGCGCGTGACGGCTGGTGCCGTAACGGCGCCACACGATCTCGTGCCAAATCGAGCGTCATACCTTCAGAATCAAGCGCATTGCCGTTGCGATGTGGGTAGACATCTTCGCCCAACTCCCGCGGCGTAACCGACGAGAGGCCTGTGCCTAAGTAGACTCCGCACCGCTTAGGGTCCCCAATACCGTCCCCGATCACCTGATCCGCTACCCGGGCCAACAACGCAATCTTGCGATCATCGGGGTACTCTGCCAAGTCTGGGATGCCGTCGCACAGGGCTACGCCGCCCGCCAAAGCCCGCCACGCCGGATCGTCAAACCCCCGAATCCCGCAACGATCCTTGCGAATCGCGTCTGAAAACTCCGCTAC
>SYKL01000154.1 GCA_005797785.1 Pseudomonadota bacterium
CCGTTTTGCACCTCCAGACGATTGGCGACTTCCGGCATAAACTGCCAATACCCGTGTGCGCACGCCGTGGACGTCGCGCTCGCCGTGTAGTTGCTCTCTCGAATCGGGACCGCCGCAAACACATCCGGAAGCCCTTTGTCGCGCATCACTCCGACGACCGTCGCATAGTCCCCTTTGATGTCCTCGTACTTACGAAACAGGCGCTTCCATTGAACATGTTGAAGCGTTGCCGTGACCGTCATCTCATAGAATTTTTCGTCCCAATGGTCGCGCCCCCGCAGCTCGAGCCGACCCGATTGGTCGATGTTCGGCTGCATCACAAACGCGCCAAACCCCTTTTCGAGACCGTTGAGCAGATCGAGCCCCTCGATCTCTTTTCGGGTTTCAGCCGTCGGAGGAGACGACGATTGACGCCAATAAATCTCCGGTCCCTCCTCGGTAGGTCCCGGAGGGTCTGGAGTAAGCCCTCGGATGAAACCGATCGCCAACACGGTGGGCACCGCCGTACCGACCAACAGCATCAAACAACCCAAGAACCACACGGGCGCAGTGGAGGTACGAACGGACTTTACCTTGATGCCCTTTTGCACCAGAGCCGTCGCCCGCACTCCGCCCGAAGGTCCCCCACCAGGTTCGACCGACGACGACATCGCTCCGCCCTGCCATGCACCTAAGCGCTGGCACTTTACGAATTCGAGCGTACACCCTCGGCCTACGGGCCCCAGGTGAATCGCGCAACCCTCATTGAGGTACTGAGGTTTGGAGATCGGATCGACCTCCTTCCAGTTCACATTCGCGTGAGGGGCCATTCGAACTTGGTTCGTGCCCACCGGCGCGATGCTCGCCGTTCCTTCGTCGTACGCCGTGATCACCGCTTGACGGGCGTCCAAACCTCGGTATCCGGTCAACTGAAGGCCGCCAGGGCCGGGATTGACGCCAATGCGCACCACCGGGCCTCGCAACACCTGATCTCCGAGCCCCTCCAACGGCCCAGAAACCACCTTCAAGATGACATCCCAACGTTCCTGTGAAATCAATTACAGATGCCCTTCTCCTCATTGGCCAGTTCGGCGATGGCGTGCATCAACGCGAAATAATCGATCAACGTGTTTCGGATGTTCGCCTCAGCATAGTCACCGAGCACGTTGTCGAAACTCCACCCAAACACGCCGTCGCCCCACCGCCCCTCACCGTTCACCGCTTTGGGCTCGGCGCCCGCCAATACTGCGGCGATCGCCATCACGCTGGCATCCTCCTTGCGCGGTTCGTCAAACTCGACGGCGCTGTACACATCCGCCACCGGTGAGGACAAATACCAAGGTTGAAGCGCCCAACCCGAAATCTCCTTCGGATCGAGAACGCGGCGTTTTCCCTCTTCCTCCACCACCAACACCGACAAAGCCGCATAGCGTGGGGGCAGTTCCGCATCCTTACAAAAAGCCTTCTGCGCCGCTTCTTTTTGTTCGTCCAGAAGTTTCTTGATGACCTCGCGGCGATTCTTTACGATCGTACCGGCCTTTTCGTTGGCGGCTTTCGCCATGTCGGTAGGAAGGCCATACTTCTTAAAGTTCTCGTACCGCGCCGCCGCCGTGTAGGGCAGCATGCCGAGCGGATCGTCGGTTTTGAGCTCCAATTTCTTTGGAACACGCACCGGGTCAATGCTCTCGGTCACCAGCAGTGCGATGCTGAAAATCCCGCTCCCAATCAACGAAAGCCCGACCATCCAGGGGCGCCAATTCATCATTTCACCTGATCGGGCGTGGGGATTTTGAACTTCTTGCAGTAGCCGTCCTCACGCACATGCATCGCCCAATCCTGGAATTCCGGGTACTCCGTCGCGTGATTCTGGGCGTAGTAACACACCGCCAACAGATGCTGCGCGATGATCGGGTACACATAGTTTTGGGTTTCGCGGTGAAGCTTGGAGCCACCGCAATAATTCTGCCCTTCGGGTTGATCCAGGCAGGTCATGTTCTCGCCGTACCAATTTGGGTGTTCGGACTCAGGTTTTCCGGCAGACCAAGCTTTGAATCCGGGCAACACATTGCTCGACTTCTTGATTCCAAACCGCTCGTCGTTGTAGCCGGTGTTGTGCGAGGCGATCGTCATCTGCACCGCCGCACCCGACGCTTTCAACGTTGGATCGTTGTAAGCCTCATTGAAGTCAAATGCCGCTGCCGCCGTACTCTTTTTGAGGTCGCTGCGGTCGTCCACCGCGCACGCCTTGATGCGGCATTGGCGGTTGGAAATGTAGTCGGCGTTTTTGTACACATCGCGAGGAGGCGCCATCAACACCGGATTCCACACGACGTCCGCGTCTTTGAACTTGCAGTCCTTGACCACAAAATCGAGCCCATTTTGAACGTGAAGACGATGGGCAACCTCAGGCATGAACTGCCAATACCCTTGCGCACACGCCGGAGAAGTCAGACGCGCCGTGTAGTTGCTCTCGCGGATCGGGACCGCAGCAAACACGTCCGGAAGGCCTTTTTCACGCATCACTCCGGTGACAGTTGCATAGTCGCCTTTGATCTCCTCATATTTTCGGAAAAGACGCTTCCACTGTACATGTTGGAGGGTAGCGGTGACGGTCATTTCGTAGAATTTCTCGTCCCAATTGGCGCGCTCTTTCAGCTCGCGGCGGCCGGATTGGTCGATGTTGGGTTGCATGACAAATGCACCAAACCCCTTCTCCAGTCCATTGAGCAGGTCCAACCCCTCGATCTCTTTTCGGATCTCGGCGGTTGGCGGCGGTGAGGACTGCCGCCAGTAGACCTCCGGACCTTCCATGGTGGGGCCGGGAGGGTCCGTCTGGCGGAACCACACCAAACCCATGACCCCAAACAGAGAAACCCCAGTTCCCGCCAACAACAACAAGCAACCCAAAAACCAGACCGGCGCCGTCGAGGTGCGCACGGACTTGACCTTGATCCCCTTTTGAACGGCCGCGGTCGGCTGAACGCGAGCTCCACCCGCCGCTCCAGGGTCGGCACCGCCCGGCTCCACCGCGGAGGACATCGCCCCGCCTTGCCACGCACCCAAGCGTTGGCACTTGACGAACTCGAGCGTACATCCTCGGCCTACTGGGCCGAGATGGATCGCACACCCTTCATTGAGGTACTGCGGCTTGGAGATCGGATCGACCTCCTTCCAATTCACGTTGGAATGAGGCGCCATTCGGACCTGATTGGTGCCCACCGGCGCAATGCTCGCCGTGCCCCCATCGTAGGCCGTGATCACCGCTTGTCGCGCATCCAACCCTCGGTATCCCGTGAGCTGAAGTCCGCCCGGACCGGGGCTCACGCCGATCCGCACCACCGGCCCGCGCAACACCTGCTCGCCGAGCCCCGCCAAAGGCCCAGAAACCACCTTGACAACGACGTCCCAACGTTCCTGTTGACTCATCGAGCCCCCCTACCGGCGCAGGGTGAGCTCAAGCCCATCGGTGGGGCTGAACTCCTCGAGAATCTGCATCGCACCCAACGGAAATCCTCCAACGTCCATCCTCCACTCGGCGTCCGGCAATCCTAACCACCGCTGCAGGTGGGCGATGAGCGATCTTACCGGAATTGCGGTGCCGACGGGAGCCTGAAAACGCACCTCCTCGGGGAGACCCACCACCCGAAGCGTCGTCCGAACGGTACGGTTCGGCACCAAATGCAAGAACACGGGGAGGTTTGGGTCGAGCACGGTGATCGGTTGGTCGCCTGGGTACATGTAGCCCCCCTGCTCCATTCGATACCATCCAAGCCAATTTCCAGCGAGATCAACAGGAGAAGGGGCCAGCGCATGCGCCAACCGGTGCGCCGCTTCTGCCAGCGTTTCATTGCCGCGAAGGCGGGTTCGCGTGGGCTCTCCGCCGACCATCGCGACGGCGTAGTACAGGAATTCGTCCGTTCGACGGGGCTCTTCCGTTCGCGGTGGCGCTTCCATCGGCCGTTTTGGGGAGAGCACCGACTCTGGTGCCGGGCGCGTCGCGGAAACGGTGGGGACCTCCGTCTCGACCGGAGGTCGCACCGTCTCGACGGGAGGTCGCACCGTCTCGACGGGCGCAGGCGCCGTCTCGACGGGTGGCGGCAGATCCTCCAGGATCGGAGGGAGAGGTTCTGGGCGCGTGGACGGAATCGCGACAGACGAAGGCTCCGTCTCGACGATCACCGGCGCCTGGGGAGGAAAGGCGGACGCCACGAAGGGTGCGGGCGGGCTGGAACGCTCGATCAAAGGTTCCAATTTCGGAAACGGGATTTTCTCCGTCGGAGGGTCCGCAGTCGGGTTTGGCGGGAATGCCGCCGGAACAAACGGTGCAGGCGGAGTTTCGCGTTCCAACAGCGGCTGCGCCACCGGCATGATCCGCTGCTCCGTCGGTGGATCCTGGGTTTCGGAATCGCTTCGGCGCGGCAGCCGTCGCGCACCGTCTGCCCCGGCCTCAGAACGCCGAAGCATTCGACGAGGTTCTTCGCCCGCATCCGCCCGCCGCAACGGTCTGCCGGCATCCGCCGCCACCGGGGGGGGCGGAGGAGGAGCGGCCGGAGGCGGAGGTGCCGCCCGCGGCGCTTCGGCCCGGGAAACCGGCCGCGCCCCTACCGGTGAAGCGGCAGGCGCATCCGAGCGCCGAGCCACCCGTCCCCAACGGGAAGGTTCACCCGTGTCTTGAACCGTTTCAAGCCCAGGTCTCGGCGCACGGGGGGGCGAAAGCTCCGCCGGCTCGACCTCTTCGTCCAAGGCACGAAAGGCGGCGAGCTCCTCTTTCGACATCGCGCCCGTCTGGCCTCCCACCAAAGCTTTGCCCCGTTTTGGGGCGGTGCGAACCTTCTGGATGACCTCCGCCAGCCGCGGCCCGTCGATCACCGGCATCCCCAAAGCGTCGTGCACATCGTACAAAAACTCGGCGCCGTCCCGGTACCGTGCATCGGGATCGAATTTGAGCGCCCGAGTGAAAATCTCGCGAACCACCTCGGGAAGCCGGTCCTTGACCTGGTACACCCTTCGGCCGCCCTCGGCGCGCAGGGCTTGCTGGCGAATGGCGGCAACCAAACCATCGTATACCGGGCGTCCCACCATCAATTCGAAGCCCACCAACGCCAACGAAAACAGATCCGAAGCGAGATCCTCCGCTCCCCCCTCCAACCGCTCAGGCGGACAATACCGAAACGAGTCCTCCCTCGGAATCAGCGAATCATCCTCACGAAAGGCGAGTACCTCCACCTGCGGCACGCCATAGCCGATCACTTGCACCTGGCCGTCGGCCTGGACCATCAACCGCCAGGGGTTGACGTTGCCGTGGCTGTATACCCCCTGACTCGGCCCACTTTCGGACGCCTCGTGTAAGACCTGGGCGGCGAGGTAGGTCAACTCCAGGCCCGCGCGCACCCCACCCGTCTGCCCTAAATCTGCGAGCGTACGCACGATTTCAGCGACCGACCATACATTTCCCGTGGGGTAGATGAAGGCACCCTCGTCGGGGATCTGCTGTTCCAACGCCACAAGTCCGGTGACCAGCGGCTTCGCAAGGAAGTTCTGAATCGGTCGAACCGCATCCACAAGCGCCGGATGCCGGCGACAGTTTTCGTGAAACACCACCGCGGTCCACCGTTGGCCCCGCCCATCGACCTCGACGAGATCGGATGCTGGACCGACGAGACGCCGCCCTGTAGGGGCCATTCCACCGAACGCCACGTTCCCCTCCCGGATCGAGATCGCCACAACAGTGCTAGGCTACCAGATGACGGGCCCGAAGGAACGGTGGCCACGCCGAATCTCAGGAGGAAGGCTTGGCGCGCCGATCCAATGACGACGACAAGAAAGAGATGCGCCGCCCCAGCACCGCTGCGGGCAAGGGGCAGGAGAAGGAAAAGGAGGAGGACCAAGACAAAGAGATCGAAAAAGAAGGTCCGGAGCTCGAAAGCGTCCGCGCACAAAATCAGATGGGCAACCAAGGCGTGCTCAACCTGATGGAAACCGCCGCCGCCACCCAAGCCGGCGTCGAAATTGAAATGGCCAAACGAAACACCGCCAATGAAAAGGAGGGGGTGGACTACGGCGGCGAAGATGACCCCTTCGATCCCGCGGCTCTGGACCGCGATCTATTCGGTGACAGCTGGAACCTCGGCACCCAGCAACCGACCGAGCGCCCCGATTTCATCGAACCGATGCCGGACGACGAGCTTCCTCCCGAAGATCCGGAGTTCGTGGACCAGCTCGCCGCGCAACCTCCCCCTCCGCTTCCTCCAACGCCCAACACCGACGCGCTCCTGCAACCGTCCGTCGACGCGATCGCGCGTTCGCTTCGCGGCTGGTCGCGCGCCGTCGAACGATGGACTGGAAATGCCCTACATCGCCGCGCTTGGGGCGCTCTCGCCCGACACGGCGGCCCACTGTTGTCCGATCCACACGGCAGGGTGCTGTTTGGCCGCGCCCGCACTGCCACTCTGTGCACCCTGCTCTGCATAGATGGTCAAGTGGTTGACGATTCGGACACTGCGGGAGCGTCGCTCTTACACCTACTTCTTGAGTTAGAAACCCGACACTGGCAAGTTCGCTCGGTCCGGATGAGCATCACCGATCCCAAAGCGCGGCCCAATGCAGCCGATCTGTTTGCGGCCGTTCTCGGCGCCCCCGCAGGCGAGGTGGTGCCGCGTCGTGTCGGCCCCGTCGCCGCGGCGGCCTTCGATTCCACGCTTCAAAGCTTACTCATGTTGGAGCACGCGCGGCATTTGGTGCCGCGCATCGCCGTTCCTTCCCCAGCAGCACTCGACGATGACGATCCTCTTGGTATCGACGGTGTTCTCGCTGGATTTACCGGAGGCGCACCCGATGCAGAGGATGCGGTGTACCGTTCGGCGTTGCAGGCGGCCGAACGGCTCGCCGCCGCCATGCAACTTTCCAAGATCCGCATGGCGGGTGTCGCCGTGGCAATCTCCGAGGTCTGTCGACTCCACCGTTCGGTCGTACCCAATCTGACCCTCTACGACGGCCTGAAGTACCTCGACGAGCAGTGCATGACGATCCTCAATCGCCTCCGTGAGCTCGCACGCGCATGCCAAAAACGCAGTTTACCCATACCGGATCTGGTGGCCGCTCTGGACTCGGTGGCCCACGACCTCGAGTGGGTGCGAGGCGAAGCGCGCAAGGTACTCACGGTGATCCTCGCGGGAACCCTCGAAAGCGTCCCAGAACCACGCCCGATCACCGTCCCCCCTCCCGATCCGCTCAGCGAGGCTTGGGCCGACGGCAACCCGGGGGGAGCCCTTCCTTGGCTGCGCTCGTTGCCCCACCGGCTCGAACGCGATGCAGCGATCGTGTTCACCGAACTTGCCCAATCCAACGACGTCGAGCGCGCGATCGAAGGACTCGAAGACCTCCTCGGTCAGGCGGCCGCAGCGGGCGCCTGGCCCGTACAAGCAGCGACGATCACCCTCTTGACCCCTTGTTTGTTGCGCACTCGAAACCTCGAAAGGGTGATGGCTCTGGCGCGCGAACACGGACAGCGGGCGTTCCTCCGTCGCAATGGGCTATGGATCGCCGACGCGGCGCTCGCCGCCATGGAGGCCTACCGGTTGGCCGGTCGCCCCGAAGCCGCTGTCAAAGTTCGGTTGCAAGCCGGGACAGCCTGTTGGACGTTGGGCGCACATGGCGCTGTGAGCCTGTTGTCGCGTTGGACTTCGGAAATTCCGGACGACACGGAAGAAGTCCCGCGTGGCTGACGGCGGCCTCGTTCCATGCCCGCATTATACCGCGTTGTCCTAATCGTTTGACCCTACACACCGGTAGTCAAGCGCTTGACCATTCATTTTTGCTCAGGGCGTCGATCTCAGGTCCGATCGTGCGGTACGCTGAACTCGGGGGCACCTTGGTGCGGTTTCCATCGTTGTTGCTCATGCTGGCCGGCTGTCCGTGGGTAGGCCGCGGCCTATTCAATCAGCGCGTCGACGACTTTGACGGCGATGAAACTGCTATTCCCGACACCGATGACACCGATGACACCGACGACACCGATGCCGATGGCCGCTTGTGCTATGTGGACCGCGATGACGACGGGCACGGCAACCCCGAGGAAACCGTCTATTCCGAGGACGAAGACTGCTCCGACAACAACGAGGCGGCGACCAATGACGACTGCAACGACTACGACGACGGGGTGAACCCCGGCATCGTCGAAAGCGACACCACGCCGGGGATCGACGAGGATTGCGGTGGGGAGATCGAATTCACGTACACCAGCAACCCGACCAGCACTTGGCAGATCAGCGCGGACTCCGAAGGCGAGGACTGGACGGAACTGCAGCCAGAGACGCTCTGGGGCCAATTCGGGGCCGATGACAACGACCACACTGCGACGCTCTTGTTGGTGACCGCCGGCCCCGAACCCGAGACAGGCCCACCCGAGTATTACCTGCAGCTCGGGGAAGCCGAAGCGAACGATACAACCCCTTGGACCGGGGGGAACTCGCTCCCGCTCCCCGACTGCAGTGAGCCACAGCTGCGTTCGTTCTACCGACCTGGGACGGAGAACTTTGACGCCGCGGTTCGACCACGCACTGCCGTCGTTGGCTGTAAAACCGACAATGGAAGCCATTTTTTTACCTTCCAGGTCGACAACAACGAGCTGGCGATCGGCCCGGCGGTGGAACACGCCGATCCCTTCCCCACCATGAACACCTTCACCGCGTTGGACCGCGTTGGCGACGGCATCGCCGCGTTGGCCGTTCGGTTCGACGACGGCGGTCCAAAGGTCAAGGTGTACACCCTTTCACAAAATTCTGAAACCGGGGTCCTCACCGCCGACGCGGTCGTGAACCTAGCCCCTCCGGACAATGACGACTTTGGGCGAACCCTGCTTGCCGCCGAGGTAAATCCGCTCGAGCAAGGAGACCCCACCTTCACCGACCTGTTCGTGTCCGATCCGAAGTACTCCGGCGGACAAGGAGCGATCTACCTTTACGATGGCGCCGACCTCGCCGCCGGAAGCGACGTCTACCGGGCGCTCATCGTGGGGCCAGCGACGGGCGGCACCCCCGACGGGTTCGGCCTACTGATGGAAGCGTGTGCGCTCGACGACGACGGAGCGAAAAACGACTTGGTCGTCGGCGATCCGGACTTCGGCGACAGCGGAGCGATAGCGATCTACCGGAATATCGGCTTAAGTCCCGAGCAAGAGGAGATCATCAAGCCCGACGCATGGATTCTAGGTGCATCTCCCACCTTTACCGGAAGCGACGACCAGCCCTACCAATTTGGAATGAGGGTGCACTGTGGCCGCTACACCGCTCTCGACCAGGACGTGATCGCCGTCACCGCGTCGCTCGGTGCGCCAAACGATAGCAACAAAGCGGTGTTGTTGTACGCCCCCCCGAGGAACGGCTCGTACGGCTGGCACACCGCGATCGGCGGATTCTGGGCGGATGGCAGCGCCAATTTTGGCAAGCAACTGTTTGGTTTCGGTACAAACGACTCCTACAAACCCACCTTCTTGGGCGTCATGAGCAGCACTTCCGACGGGAGTGAACTCTACTTCTACGGCGACGCGGTCCCGTAGAGCATAGGCCGAAAGCCCAGATCCCGTCGTCACGCGCGATTTGCGTCACCGCGCCGCTCTCCGTCTCGGGCTTCCGCGCCAAGTTATGCGGGCTTAAATCCGCAAATTGCGCATTGCGAGTTGCCCGCGGCACCCTGACGCGCACGGTAACAGCCCGAGTGAAACACTCGGCCGCATTGGAACACGCAATCGGCGCGAACCTCGGCGGTAACCGGCATATTGCAGATGGCGCACGCGATCGCCTGCGGGGCCGCCGCAGCGGCGGCCTGGGCCACCACCCGCTTGGGAAGGGGCTCCACCGCGCCATACCAAGCCAACCAGCACAACAACACGCCTGCCAAGCCGATGATCGCCGCCGGCACTAACGATACCGCCAGCTCCTTCGGATCCACCTGCGACAAGACCACCGCGGGGATCGCGGCGATCACCCACATCATGTAGTAGATGACCGCACCCAGGATCGGAATCTTAAACGCGCTTCCGGGCCCGCCCCACACATGCCGCGAGAAGGAAGTGCACAGCACCGCTAGGCCAATCCCTGGGATCAACCCAATCATCACGCCGCGGGTGGACATCAGCGCCAATGCCCAGGCGCCGGTCCACACCAAAAGGGACAACAATCCACCGATCACATTGAACCAGCCCGCGCCCGGATAGCCCTTGTTCGGCGGATATTCGGGCGGTCGCTCCTGAATGGTGGCATCCGGAGGCTGCGGCAGTACATGCAGCAGTTCTCCAGAGCCTACGCCGAGATCCTGAAGGCGTTCATCGTCCCCCAACACTCGGCCACGAGCCCGCAACCAAAACTGGCGTCGGGTGCCATCTTCCCAGTACGCGCCAAGGCCCGCATCGCGGGCGATCCGCTGAGTGAGATCCTTGGCCGGTATGTAGGTGGGGAGCACCAAATCCAACGTCACCGGCACCAGGTCGATCACCTGAACCCGCACCGCCACGGTTTGCGCATCCTGAATCCCCGACATCCGATCCCCTGGGACTTAGTAAAGGACTTTACTATCGCATCGCGTCAACGGTCTTCTCCAACTCATCCGCAATCCGCTGCAATGGCTGAAGCAACCGTTCAAACTGCTGAAACCAACGCAGCCAGGTGTCATCGCCCTGGTCGGGGCCGGGGATCTCAGCGTTCACCCGACGAATGAACTCGGTGAACTGTTGCACGCGATCCGTGGTTCTCGGCAATGGATCGTAGAAATCGTGGGCATAGGTGATCAACGTGCCAGCCGTCCGGTACAACACGCGATCGGTGGTCCCCTCTTCGATCAGCAAAAACTCCGATGAAACCAGCGAAGAATAGAATCCGAACGCGCCGATCGACAGCTCTTTGAGCATCGCCGTACGGAACAGATTGCCCATGATCTTCTTCGACAGCCGGATAAACTCGATCACCCGCGGCTTCAGGTAGCTTTCCGCCGCCCGAGAGGCGCGTCCCGCGCGCGGAACCGGCAATTGCACTTGGACCATTCGGCCCAAGCGGGCATTGATCCGGCACAATGCAATACCGTCGGGATGCTCCTCTTCGAGTGGATGCAGGCGCGGGGCGGCGGACTCGATGATCCGCGATTCGCGCATTTCCGACGTGTCGTACACCGGCCGAGTCGACTCCGAATCGGGAGATTCGACGTGGAACAACCACAGCATGTATTCGCCGTCGGTCTTCGGAACTTCGAGCGGCACGCGCACGTCGGTCAGCAGCTGAACGCCCTGCCCGCGCTGGGTAATCCCATATCCACCCTTGATGATCGCGATGTACCGCTTCTTGTCCTGCTCTAAATCGACCTGCAACCCTTGCACCACACCAAAACCGTGCAGGAACAAGGAATGTCGCTGAAGGCTGCGGCGGTGGTAAACCTGTTCATCGAGCAGGTCTGTCGCCGTGAGGCACAATCCTTCGAACGGGTTCAGCCGCCGCAAGGTTTGTTCGAAAGCCATGAATCGTCTCCTAGGCGGCCTGGTTTAGGCCCGTCGGTACAAAGGGATCAGGAAAGGTTGCGATCGTCGAATTGAATCGTGAACGCCACATGAATCGGACGTTCCTGGCTAACCACCTTGGAAATGCGCCGCAGGACCCCTGCAGCGCGCTCCCCAAACCGCGCCCGAAAGCGCTCCCGTGGTTCCAGGACCAACACAAAAAAGCTCGTTGGAAGGCGGGAAGTAGGCTCCAACAGATGCGCACCCGCGGGCTCACCGCGCTGGTACCGCTCCACCACATCCCGACCGCCGATCAACACGCACTTGCCGAGCACCGCGACATTCGGCTTTTGACGCTCGCGAACGCGAACGGGAGCCGAAGTGAGCACCCGAACCATGTCTTCGACACCGGTGCGCGTTCCGCGAGTTCGGTACAGGCGAATCGCCCGCCGAACCAGCTCACGCTGCTGATGCACTGGCAATGACTCGTCGAGTTCGAACCCGACCCACGACGCCAACCACGGAAGAAACTTCGCTTCGCACAGCAAGGGGTCGGTCAGATCGACGATGCGTTCGATGCGATCGGAAACCGTGGTCATCACATGCTGATAGATGAACAAGAACCGACGCAAAGGGTCCTCGTCCACGTGCGTTTCGTCGAACTGCTGGCTCGGCAGGCCGCTGCCCCACCGCTGCAGCGCCGTGTCGCGCGAACGAACCAGATCTCCGCTGGTCACCGGCCCATCGCCCTGAAACACCGCCGGCAAAAACCGAAGGTACCCTCGGACCGGCACATGCAGGATGATGTCGTCTTCCAGCGACAACGCCCGCGATTCCATGCCTGCGCCGTCCACCTTCGCTTTCAAGCGCACCAGGTGGTCGGGAACAAAGAAGCTCGCCGGCTCGCCGTTGGCCAGGACACGCTGGGCCTGAATCATCGTTCGTTCGCCGCCATTGGCGTGACGGATCTCCACCGAACGCACCATACCCACCGCTTCCCCGCGGCGCGCCTCGACCAAGTGGTACCGGATGTTGTTGCCGAGATGCCGCTGCAGGTAGGTGCGGGCGGCTTGGATCGGAAACTGAATCTGTACTACTTGTTCCAGATGCCGAAAGTCCGTCGTGTGCTCACGGCGAACGAGGCTGGTTTCCGTGACACCACGGCGATTGGGAAGGCGACGTCTTCTCACGCCTCATCCTCCTCGGTGCGGATCCGAATCTTGCGAAGCACGAACAGATCGCGTTTATCGAGGACCAAGGTGGATACTCCCTGGCCTTGCTCCCAGCCTGGGATGCCGCGTTCGGCACCTTCGGAGATCTCGTACAGCTGCACCTCGATGACGTGGCGAACCTCGGAAATGTCCGTCACCAACCGACCAAAGTCCTGAGCGTACAGCGTGCCCGAGAACGGCCAACCGCGGCCGTCCAACCCGCCAATGTACGGATCGAGGAACTTTTCGACCCATTGGCGCGCGCGTTCGCGGCTGGTCATGATGTTCGCATTCGGCCGAAGGCGCAGAGTGACGGAGACATCGACCTCTTGGAAGGTGGCCAACCGGACGACCGGCGCCACATTGATCAAGCAGCGCTTCGCCATGTAGCGTTGAACGTGGTCTTTGAGGCCGGCCGACAGGAAGGTGTCGGGGATCTTCTCGCCTTCGCGGCGCTGTGGCAACACCACCAGCCCGACCTGCCCATCGGAAGCCATCTTTCCGTCGCAGGCGGCGCGAGCCACTTCGGCGGAGGCCTCCTTGGCGATGATCTCGAAATCGAGCCGGGTAACGGCACGATCGCGGCTGGTGAGCACCGAAGGCGCACGTCGGATGATCTCCTCGATGCTTTCGGCGTTTCGTCCGCCGTTTGCGGGGAGGAGGTTGCGGACCGACACGAGATCGTTGAACCCTTCGGCCAATCCCACCGCTCCGGCGCGGACATTTCCGGGCTCGCCGGGAACGGTGTGGTAGATCTCGACCACAATGTTGTAATTGCCGATCGGAACCATCTTTCCGCGGATGCCGTTGCCGAACATCAGCGTGCCTTCGACCGCATCCACCAGGAACACGCGGTCGTCCTTGGAGGCGATCAACAGGTTGTTGCCGGGCGCACGGCGCCATTCTCGGCGTTGACCATCCTCTTCGGTGACGTATACCCGAATATCCGGAAATTGATCCGGATTGGGGAATAACGACGACGCCTCCCCCTCATCGTGCAGGTACAGCGGGAACTTTCGAAGTTGAATCGACTGATACGGCACGCCCAACCCGGAGAATTTCTCCATCCGGAATGCATGCAAGTTGACCGCATCCACCGTGTTGAGAAGCACGTGCGAAAGCGGCGGAAGTGCAGGTTCGACATCCCCTTCCGACGAACGGAACAGCGCCCGCAGCCACACCCCTTCCGGCGCGATGTCTTTGGCCTCGGTGTACAGGAAGTCGAGAACGCCGGATTTGTTCAGTTTGTAAGAGGGATTACCCTCCTCGGTCGCGGCCGACATCCGGCTCCACCGCAACCGCCCTTGCGACGTTTCCAACATCTCCCAATCGACGGACACGCCTTCCGGAAGGAAGGTTTCGCCGCGGGTTTTAAACATGATCGCGTGGCGATTTCCGATCGGAATCGGCTTGTCGAGCTTGATGTACACCGCGTGGTGGCCGGGGCCACCCTTGGCGTCCTTGCCCACATCGTCGTTGATGTCGATGAATCGGTCGAAGGGGTAGTCTTCGGACAAACGGCCAGCCGCTCGAGCCAAAACCCGGGTAAGTCGGCGATTCTGCTCACGGTAGGCGACAGTAGCGAGCTTGGCGCCGAGCATCGGTTGCTCAAACACATCCTTGCCGATCACGCCGTCCACGCCCAACTTCACACTGAACACCCGAAGGGAAATCGGCAGCGGAGGCTGCTTCTTGTCGGGTTGGGTAGAAAGGGACGCGCGGGTGAGCTCAAACCGCAGCCAGGTGGTCTCTTTTCCCGCGATAAGCGCACGGTGAATGCCGCGAAGTTGCTCTTTGGGGTCAATGAGAATGCGGATGGTGCGGCGACCGCGTTCGGTCGCATTGTCGGGATCGAGGTCCGCAAACGTGAATTGATTGTATTTGCCGCCCAGATCGTGCACCACGCGCCAACTGTCGCCTGCGCGGTAGGTCAGCTGAAGGTGGTAGAGATCTTTGGGCTCGGCGATCGGAGCGGAATCCTGCTCGAAAGCGACTTCCAACTCGACAAGAACGGGTTGCATCGCCCGGTTTTCGAAGAGATCGCTTCCGATGAAGAACTTCATCCCCAACATCGGCGCCAACGCCGGCGACGCCTGGAAAGGCAGCACCGGAAGCTCCCAAATCGCCACCTGTGCCGCAGCACCCGTCTCCGGGCCGAACGCCAGGTTGATTTCGACCGGACGCAGCCAGGTCAGCTCGGTTTCCAATTCAGGCAGGAATCCGCGGATAAAGACCGTTTCGACGCGTTCGGCGCGAAGATTGAATCCGTCGGAGGCCATTTCCGTCAAAGGACCCGTCAACACGACGGTCGTGCCCTGGTAGCGAACGCGATCCGCGGGGATCACCTCCCACTGGTCGCCGCGCCGATACAACCAGCGTTGGCGGGGGATGTACGCGTTGCGGCCAGCCGGCATTGAGCGATCGACCATCGTGAATTTCACGGTCCAGCCGCCCCGGATGGGAGGCATGTCTTGGATAAAGAACTCCAAATTGCGACCGATCGCGCGAACTTCCCAGTTGTTGATCGGGCGTTCGTCGCCGCCGCGATCGTCGCGCCAGGTGATCTCCAGATCGTCCTGCATGCGATGGGCGAGCCAACGCTCGTAATCGACGACCCCGCGGATCCAAGCGCGCTCGGCGGACAATGCCTCCGGAAGCGGAAAAGAGTCGTCTTCGGTGCCGAAATGATCACACTCTTTCAAGCGAGGAAGGTGCGCTTTGAGCGAAATCTCCGGAAGGCCCAGGACATCCTCTTCCTCGTCTTCGATTTCGATCGGCTTCCACGGCATTTCGCCATCGCCCGTATAAAACTCCCATTTGAACAGGGAGGCGATGGGGAGGTTTTCCTGGCCGGCGGATCGCAGCCGAACCCGACCCACCCGTTGGCCCTCGGCCAACTTGATGTTCATCAGCCGAAAATCGTCGTGCGAGATGTACAAATACTGGAACGGCGTGTACGCGCGTGGCCCGTGTTCCACCGGATCCATCTTGAACAGATGGACGCCGTTGCCGTTTCCAAACATCGACGCCTTCGGCGTCTCAGGATGGGCTTCAAAAGGGATTTCCCGCACGGTCGGGCGGAGACCCGCGTGCACCGCCACCACCCGGGTGACATTGGCATCGTGAACGGTGATCGGCTGGGTCGTCAGAAAGTGTAGAGCTTCTCCGCCCTCTTTCTGCTTGGTCGAGCACCGCGTAAATGGCGGAATTTCCGCGACAGTGACGCCTTCGGCCCGAATTTCAAAGGACACCGGAGCCGCCGCCGGGCGAGCGCCTCGACGCTCCTCACCGATGAAATTCAAGAAATGAACGTAGGTCTTGTCCGGCACCCGATTGAGCCGGTAGATCATCATTTCCGTCATCCACGCGAACAACTGAACCAAAGTCATGCCTGGATCGGCATCCCCATGGTTGGTCCATTCCGGGCAGTACTGCGGGATCAGCGCCCGCGCTTCCGCCATGATGTCCGCATACTTTCGATCGTCGAGATTGGGTGGTCTAATCGGCATATTGGATTATCCGCCGGACGTGAGAAGCAGATTGAGGTCCTGCTCGGAGAGCGTTGACCGGATCTTATAGTGCACTTGCACCCGAATCGTCCCAGAGGCGTCGGGCCACGCATCCACGCTCGACACTTCAATACGCTGTTCCCAGCGTTCGAGAGCTGTTTTTACGTGATGTGCGATCAATGTAGAAGTGGCGCGGGTGGAGGGGGCAAACATCAACTCGTGGGCGCGGCATCCGAACTCGGGCAACATCTGGCGTTCACCCGGCTTTGTGGCCAAGATCACCGTTATGCACTGCTTGATGTTCTCCTCGTACTCGCTCAATGCGGTGCTACCGCGAGCCGCATCAAACTGGAATGGAAATTTCCAGCCTCTTCCTAGGAAATCCTTACGCACTTCCGACTCCAGGCCCCGCATGCTCGGGATGGGCCCGAATTGCACCACATGCCGGGGAGTCGGGAAAGACTATTCGCCAGACGTGCGAATAGTGAACGAATCTCGCCGTTTCCAACGCGACGTCCGCGCCGTGACACCGGAGCGCCGCCAGCCCGTGTCGCGCACCCGCCTGCGCCCTCCGGAGGGCACCCGTCCGCACACGCTCCGGAGTCGAAAAACGGAACTTCCCGCAGCATTTCTGACGAGGGTTCCCTCGTCAGGCCGTTGGAACCGCTTTCGCAGCAGCCTGAGCGTGCCCTTGCGCCGCCTGTGCCGAACTCGACATCTCTTTGGACGCAGCCTCGGCTTCTTTTGCGGCAGCGCTCGCCGCTTTGTTGTTGCCTTGGACGGCAGCGCTGGCGGCTTCTCCCGCTTTGGTCGCCGTAGTCTTGGCGGCCGTGGCGGCCTTGTCAGCGTCATCGACCGCCTTCTTCGCTTCCTCTTTTCCTTCCGCCACAGCTTTGGTGGTCTCTTCGCCCTTTTCGATCGCCTTGTTGGCGGTGGACTCGGCTTCGGTGACCGCTGCGGACGCCGCCTTGGTGGCTTTTTCGCTCTGCGTTTTGGCTTCGTCGATCGCCTTGTCCGCCGCCTCGCTTGCCTGTTTGACGCCTTCTTCGGCCTTGTTGACGCCTTCCTCGGCTGCAGCCACCGCCTTCTGTGCGGCCTCACCCACAGGACCTGGGATTTGCGCCGCCGCCTCCTTGGCTTTGGCTACGCCTTCCTTGGCTGCAGCCACCGCCTTGTTGGCAGTTTCCTTGGCTTCGTCGACGACTTCTTCCGCCTTGGCGATGGCCTCATCGGCCTTCTCCTTGGCCTTGGTGATGGCTTCTTGCGCCTTTCCAGCGGCCTCTTCGACCTTGCTCTTGGCTTCCGCGAGGGTTTCCTCCGCCTTGGAGATCGCCTCATCGGCGGCTTGTGACACTTTGTCAACGGTCGAAGTGGCCGCTTCTGCCGCCTCGCTCGCCTGGCTTGCCGCTGTGGTTGCGGTGCTGGCGGCCGAGGACGCCGCGCTGGCTGCTGTGGACGCGGCGCTCGATGCCGTCGACGCGGCGCTCGATGCCGAACTCGCCGCGCTGGATGCCGAACTCGCCGCGCTGGATGCCGAACTCGCAGAGCTCGCCGCACTCGAAGCTCCCGAAGAGGAGGTCGCCGGACCGGCCCCGGAGCGCGAAGAGGAGCTTCGTCCTGCACCAGCGGCCCCCGTCGAATCGCCAGGCGCCCGGTTGCCTACAAAGTGGAGCTCCGACTTAAACCCATCCGCACCAATGGTGTGCCGCGACGACACGACGAAACCTTCCGGATTCAGGCCACTCGCAAACCCGGTGAACTTCACCAAAATCCCTGCTCTCCACGAGCCGTTTCCAGGACCCGTCACCCGTCCGCGCAAAAAGGACCGCGACACCCGATTCAGCTCCGACTCGGCGACCGCTTGCGCGGCGCTCTGAGAGGTCACCATCACGTCCGAAATAACGCTTGCCCCTTTCCAAAGGTCGCCCGACGTCGGAGCTTCTCCGGATCCAATCGCCGTGACCGCTGATGCGGAAGCTTCGCCGGAGACCGTCTCCTTGGCCACCGGATCCCAGCCATAAACCTTCACTCCCTCCGCGGGAAGGTTGAGCGTATTCATTGCATATTCAACAGCTTCCATATTGTTGAGGTCCAACTCGACGGTTGTCCCCCCTTGGAACTGCGTTTTCTTGAAGTCGACCTTGCCATCGGGGGTGGCGCAAAGCAAATACCCATTGCGCGCTGCCAACCGCTTTAGGAAAAACAGGTCGGATTCGTTGCGCTGAAGGGTGTAGTCCGGCGTTCCACTGGTTGAATCCACCGTACCGGCAGTCAGTCCCGCGGCGCTGATCACCGAACTGGCCACGTCCGAGTCCGACTGTTTGCTGTCGGGATTGGAATGGACTTTGGTGTTTCGGCTGGCGGCCAGCTTGCAGAGCGGATCCATGGCGACAATGGTGGTCGTGTTCTTAGCTTTCAACCAGGAGATCCGAACCTCGGTGACCACGCCGGTAAACAGCACCTCGCTTCCACCGGCCAGTTTCACTTCCATCGGATCGCCAAACTTGATGTCGGCGGCGTCCGTGAGCGTGGACCCCGTCAACGAGAGTTGGGCCATTCCGACCATATCTACGTGGTCTTCAACGATCAGGCTGGCCGTGCCATCGGCGGAAGCCTGCGTGTACTCCTTCGAGCCCACTTTGACCGTAAAGCCCGGCGCTGTATTCGAACTACTCGTGGCCATGTCTTCTCCCGTCGATCACGATCCGCCCCAGTTATCCCAGCGAACGATGCCTATTCGTCCGCTGCATCCTTCGCTTCGTCGACCACCTCATCCAAGCCCATGCCACCCGCAGCGCCCGCCCCAGCGGCACCCGCGATCCCGGCGCTGCCGCCACCCGAGCTGCTGCCGCCACCCGAGCTGCTGCCGCCACCCGAGCTGCTGCCGCCACCCGAGCTGCTGCC
>SYKL01000155.1 GCA_005797785.1 Pseudomonadota bacterium
CAGGTGGGAACACCCGCCGACGTCTACCATCGACCCGAAAATAGATTTGTTGCTTCATTTTTAGGTACGCCCTCGATGAATTTGTGGCCCGGGCAAGGGCACGGTGCAACGACCGAGTTGGGTGGATTGAGCTGGCCGATACCGGGACAAGGGCCTTGTACCGTTGGTATTCGGCCGAGCGATGTGGTTCTCGGCGAGGGCCCGATGGAGGCGCGGATCGATTTGGTGGAGCCCCTTGGGGACGAGGCCGTGGTGCATTTGGCGGTCGGCACGCTCATGTTGGTTGCTCGTTCAACCCAGAAACGGACGTTTGAAGCGGGTTCTATGATGCGGTTCGGTTGGGAAACGGTCCATCGTTTCGATGCAACGAGTGGAAAACGTCTTTGCTGACGCTTTTTTGCCTCTGGGGCGCCTACGCGGCGGAGCCGATCGTGGTGTGGCACGCCATGGGGGGGACGGAAGAACAGGCTTTGTTGAGCACGGTGGAGGAGTGGTCGCAACATTCGGGCCGGGAGGTTCAGGTCGTCGCCATCCCTGCGGGTGCTTTCGATTCAAAGTTTGAAACGGCAGTTCCCCGCGGCAACGGCCCCGATTTGGCGATCACGGCGCACGTCAAGCGGGAGGTGTGGCGCGAAATGACGCTGCTAGAACCATTGGAACTGCCCGATCGGCCATGGTGGCCGGCTGCCCGAGAGGCGGTGGTCGACCGGGATGGACGGGCCTGGGCGATACCGCTTTCCTTAAAATGCCCAGTGTTGATGTATGATCCCACGAAGATTGATCATCCACCGGCGACCACGGATGAGTTGTTGGCGCTGGCCCGCGAGTGGGCTGACCATGGGGACTACGGCCTGGCATATGAGGCGGCAGTCCCCTATTTTCACGCGGCCTGGATGCATGGTTTTGGCGGGCAGTTGTTCGACGCCCAGGGGGAGGCGACACTCGACACCCCGGAGCAGGTCGCGGCGTTTGGCTTCGTCCACCAGCTTTCAGCCGATGGGCTGATTCCCGGATCCGTCACGTCGGAACGCCTGGGTCAGCTGTACGACGAAGGGCGCGTTCCGTTGGTCATCAACGGGCCCTGGTTTGTGCCGGATCGAAAGAGAAAGATCGCCTTTGCACCGATGCCGGTGGTGTCTTCGACCGGTCTGCCCGCGCGTCCGTACCTTACGGTGGATGTGGCGTTTGTGGCCCAGGGTGCCGACCCCGATGCGGCCTTGCTGGCGGCGTGGCTCGGATCTGAGTTTGCAGAGGTTCAACGGAGGGACATCGCCGGACAAGTGGCGGCGTCTCAAGAGCTTTTGTACACAGATCCTCTCCAGCGGGTGATCGCGCTACAGGCTGAAACGGCAGTACCCATGCCGGTGAATGCGCGCGTGTTGAGTGCATTTGAGGCCCAAGCGCGTGCGTTGAGAAGGGTGGTACGCGGAAGTGCCTCCCCGGAGCAAGCCGCTGAGGAGGCCCAGTATTGGTATGCCTCACTGACGCAGCCCCCGGCAGCGCCTGCAGCGGCATGGCCCTATGTTTTGGGGTTGTGTGCCATACTTGGCCTTTTGTCGTGGCGCGCTCGTGAACACGCAGGCCTAGTAAAATCGGTTTACCAATTTCGATACACCTATCTTTGGGTGTTTCCAGCGGTCTTTGCCGTTGTGGTGTTGGTGGTTCTGCCGTTCATCGCCGGAACCACCGTGTCGTTGCTGTCAGGAAACGGAGGGGACTGGACTTTCGTCGGCATGCGGAACTTTGTGTCGATCGTGCTTTCTAAAGATTGGCCGCTTACTTCGCCGATGTCGTTTTACTATACCCTGTTGGTGACGCTGCTCTGGACCTCCACCAATGTGGTGCTCCACGTCGCGATCGGACTGGGTTTTGCACTGGTCCTGCGCGAACCTTGGGTGAAACTCAAGGGATTGTGGCGTTCATTGCTGATTCTGCCGTGGGCTGTGCCGAACTACATCACGGCGCTGATTTGGCGTTCGATGTTCGATGCGCAATATGGTGCTATTAATGCGCTTCTTGGAGCGGTGATTGGGCATCCGGTGCACATGGATTGGTTTGCATCCTTTGGTACGGCATTTTCGGCCAACCTGATCACCAATACGTGGCTTGGGTTTCCGTTCATGATGGTGGTGACCCTGGGCGCATTGCAGGCGATTCCTCGAGAACTGGAGGAAGCGGCGGAAGTCGACGGTGCGGGACTGTGGTTGCGCTTTCGCCATGTCACCTGGCCGTTGGTGAAACCGGCGCTCCTGCCTGCAATGGTGTTGGGGTCGGTTTGGACCTTCAACATGTTCAATGTGGTGTATTTGGTGAGCCAAGGAGAACCGGACGGTTCGACGGAGATTCTAATTTCGCAGGCCTATCGCTGGGCGTTCAGCCGGGGGCATCAATATGGGTATGCCGCCGCCTATGCCGTTCTTATCTTTGGTGTTCTCTGGCTTTACTCCTATGGAACGAAGCGATGGGCGCGATGAGAGGGCCGTCCGTGGGAACGCAGGTGGTGGCGCATCTCTTCCTGGTGTGCGTGACGATGTTGACGCTCTACCCGATACTCTGGGTGGTGAACATGGCTCTGACACCCGGCCAGGCATTTGCGGTGGGATGGCTCCCGATCCCCACGTCGGTTTCGCTCGAGAACTTTGAATATGTGCTCACGGCCACCGACGCTCAGGGCACTTGCATATTTATTAATAGATTGTGCAATTCAATCATTGTTTCGACAAGCACAGCATTGATCGGATTGATCGCCTCTACCACTGCGGCCTACGCGATGTCGCGGTGGTCATTTCCAGGGAAAGAAGCGGGAATGCAGCTGTTTCTCACGACGCAGATGTTCCCGAGCGTTGTGATGGCGGTTCCGCTGTACCTCATGTTGGATAACCTGCATTTACTCGACAGTTTAACGGGTCTCGTGGTGGTGTATTCCACCACCTCCGTTCCCTTTAGTGTATGGACGTTGAAGGGCTATTTTGACACGATTCCTCGTGAGATTGAGGAGGCCGCTTGGATGGACGGGGCAAGTCGGTGGCTGACGTTTTGGCGAATTGTGCTGCCGCTGGCGAGACCTGCGCTCGCGGTGACAGGTTTATTTTCGTTTATGACCGCATGGAATGAGTTTATCTTGGCGGCGACGATCACCAGCGACCCGAACAAATTCACGCTTCCGGTGATGTTGCAGAGGTACGTCGACGATTATGGTGCGGAGTGGGGCCACTTTGCGGCCGGTAGCATTTTGGTTTCTTTGCCGGTGGTCCTACTATTTTTTGCGCTTCAGAAGCACTTTGTGGGAGGCTTGACGGCGGGAGGGGTCAAGGGCTGACGCGCGCCTGCCGTTCTGGTATGGTGTATGGGGGGCGGCGCGCATGATGTTGTCGGTTCGCGATGCGCTCGGCGATGTGGTCGCTTGGGAGCAGGGCAATCGGGCTCGGCATGTGGCCGAGACGGAGGAAACCGCGGGTCAGCTTCACCAGTTGGAGGCCGCGCTAGCGTCGCTGAAGCAGCAAATTGTCGCCGTGGAACGTCATCAAGAAGAACTGGGACGTCGGGCGCGCAAGCTTCAGCAGGAAGCGGTGGCCAAGAGCTATCGGGCAATTTTTGGCGCTCTGACGGAACAATCCATGGCCGTCCGGGATCGCTCGCTCGCTTGGAATTCGGTTTTGGAAGCTCGGGAGCGGGCATTGGAGGTTCTGTTTTCTGAAGGTGAGGCACAGGTCAAGCTCGCGGAACACCACCAGTTCAAGCGACAGGTGGAGCCGACGCTGGCCTCACTCCCTGACTCTTATCGGGTGTTGTTGGTGAAACATCACCAGGAGCAGGCTGCGGAACTGGAACGACTGCGGGAAGATGCTGTTTCTTCCGTCTCTTCTGACGTTGGCGGTGAGCTTACAGTGGAGATTGTCTTCGCGTCAGACATCGTGGAAGATGGCGTAGAATTGTTGATGCTCGTGCTTCCGGTGGAGGACGATGTGCATTCGCCCAGCCGAAAGCCCGATGTCCAAACCTGGGTGATGGATCGGGTAGTCAGCGCGGTGGGGGCGAGCTGTGAGGTGTTGCGTTTACCGGCGCCACAGCTCGCCTTTGGTGGACATCAGGGACTGCTCGCCATCGAGACTGAGATCACTAACACCCACGGAAAACTGCTGGCCACGCTCACTGAGGAGTTAGGTCGCCCGTCGTCGAGGGATCTCAGCCAGTGTGAATTGCGCCTGCTGCCCTGCCCGGTGGCTCCGGACCAGCTTTTGCCTCCCGAAGAAACCCATGAGTGAACGAAAACGTAGGACTTTGTTGGGGTCACGAGAATCCGGCGCGCCGCCCGAGGAACCGGCGCCGCCCCCGGACGTGCACAATCTGTCGGTTCGGGACAGTCAGCCGGAGCTTCGTGCGCTCGCGGAAACGAGCACTCCTCCCCCGGCGTATACGAACATGGGTGTGGGGAGGGACGATGCCACGGATACGGCGTGGGACGGCAAGGCACGGAAGAAATCCGAGCCTGTAAAGGACTTTTTCTCCTACACCGACCAGGATCCACCGACCGAGGAAGGGAACGAGCCTGTTTATGAGGACAGAGCTCCGCTCTACGTCGCACCCATGAATGTGCCCGAACCAACTCCTATTCCAGGACTGTTTGAGCGCTCGGTGGCGGACTCGGGGGCGCTTCCTCGTAGCGCGTTGGTTCGTCCGACCGCTACCGAGCCAGAAGAGGAGGAACCTCGCCCAGGAAGTAGCTGGCCGTTGATGATGATCGTGTTTGGTGCGGCTTCGGTGGGCGGAGTTTTAGGCTTGATCGCGTTGGGCATCATGGCGTTGTGGGGGCGGCGTGCCGAGGCGCCGCCGGAAGAAGAAAAGCCGATTCCGGTGCTTGCTCCTGCACCACCACCACCGGTCGTTGAGCCGGTTCCGGTTCCGGCCCCACCGCCGGTCGATCCGCCCGTTCCAGTGCCGCAACCGCCTCCGTCGGAGCCGTTAGTGGCGAGTCCTCCCGTGGTGGCCAAGAAAGCCCCAAAACCTGCGGCGGTAAAATCGCGCCTGGAGATCCGAAGCAATCGCCGCGTGATGGTGTGGGTGGATGGTGGGGCGCCGGATTTTGCCCCGCTCGATTTGACGGTGAGCCCAGGCACCCATGTGATCAAGGCGGCCGAGCCCGGAAAGGCGTCGACGACCCAGACCTTGTCGGTGGAGGTGGTGGAGGGGCAGACCAAGGTGGTTCAGCTGACGTTCTAGGTCCCTTGCTCGGACGCGAACAATGGGCCTAGGGCTCTCGAGCGCCGAAGATTGCGCTTCCCACCCGTATCCAGGTTGCGCCGAACGAAATGGCCGCTTCGAAGTCCTGACTCATCCCCATGGATAGCTCGGACAAGGGAAGACCGTGCGCCGTCCCTTCTTGAGCGATCGATGCGAGTCGTTCAAAAAATGGCTTGGGATCGAGATCCGCCGGCGGGATGCAGGTGAGTCCGCGCAGTTCAAAGCCGGGGACAGAGGACAATTCACGGGCGCGTTCGATGGCATGTATAGGCGAAACGCCGTGTTTTGAGTCTTCCTCACCGATGTTCACCAGCAGCAGCCCACGAGTGTTGGCTTTGGCAGCCAATGCTTCGGCGTGCCGTACCTCGCTTACCGCGTGGACGAGGAAGCTGATTGGCGCGACGTAGCGAACTTTGTTGCTTTGAATGGGGCCGATGAAATGCCAACGAAGATCTACTAGATCGCGGAGCTCGTGGGCTTTGTCGCGGAGTTCCTGGGCATAGCTCTCACCAAAATCCCGTTGGCCCGCGGCGTAAGCCTCGCGAATCGCCTCAGATGGGAACGTTTTGCTGACTGCGATGAGGTGAACCGAACCCCGGTCGCGAGCGGCTTGCGCACAGGCGGTGGCGATCCGTTGGTGGATGGCATCGAGTCGGGAGGCAATGCTCATGGGAACTGAACTTTGCGAAGCGCCGCCAGAGTCTCCTCTACGGGCAGGCCCATGACGTTCGTCCAGGATCCGCGGAGCTCCGCGATCAGAAATCCACCAGGGCCTTGAATTCCGTAAGCTCCGGCTTTGTCATCGGCGTCTCCGGTCGCGAGATAGCGCTCGATCTCTGAGGCGACGATCGAACGAAAGCGCACTTCGGTATGGACCGAAAACCATTGCTGGCGCGGACCGCATTTCGCCATCACCCCGGTGGTAACGGTGTGCCATCGCCCGGACAGTCGAGAAAGGTGCTCAAACGCTTCGGTTCGATTGATGGGCTTGTCGAAAAGCACGCCGTCGGCATGCACTACGGTGTCCGCCGCCAATGCGAGTTCGGTCGAGGGTGCGAGGGCCGCCTTTCCCTTCGCGAGGTTTAAAGCATGTTCCACGGGAGGAACGGTGGGGTCCCAGCGTTCGTCGATGTCCGCTGGCTCGCAGCGAACGGCCCATCCCGCCCATTCAAGCAGTTGCTTTCGGCGTGGCGATCGACTTGCGAGCCAGAGCGTTTGAGTCATGAGTTGCGCTGCTGGCGGTCTTCTTCCCGCGCCTGTAAACGGCGTTGACGGCGCCGTTCCGCTTGGTGGCACCGCCGTTGGGCTTCGGAGCTCAGGGGCGTCAGTTTGGGCACGGCGGTCGGCTGGCCATCGGCATCGACGGCCACAAACGTCAGGTAGCAGGTGGATGTGTGCGTTCGCACTCCGGTAAATGGATCTTCGCTTTCAACGCGGACTCCCACCTCCATAGAGGTTCGCCCTGCCCAGTTGACCATGGCTTGAAGCACCACCACTTGGCCGTGTTTGATCGGGGCTCGGAAGAGGAGGTCATCCATTGCCGCAGTAACAACATTTGAACGGGTAAATCGCTGAGCCGAGACGGCGGCACACACGTCGATCCAGGCCATGACTTGACCGCCGAAGACGGTGCCGAGCGCGTTCGTCTGCCCCGGCATCACGATCCATGTCATTTCACAGCGGGTTTGTTCGGGTTCCATAGCGACCTGGAGTTAGTCAATTGGTTTACTAGTTGACCACATAACACGTTCAGCGATGCTGCAGATGCCGCAACAAAGCATCAAAACGTCCGGTTTCGACCTTTCGGACAACGCATTCCGCGTTGCTGAGCACCGTTTTGCCGATCTCCTTGGTGTCCAGACCATCGAGCAAGCCAACCACCGTGCGCAACGCGGTTCCGTGGGAGACGACGAGGATTTCGCCGGGCTGGTCGATCGACGCGAGGGCCGCCAACATCCGAAGTGCAACCTGCCTTTGGCTTTCGCCGCCGGGTGGGCCGAGATCCCAACTCAGGAGGCGCGACCAGCTTCCGTCGCGCATCAATTCCAGGCGAGGTTTGCCCTCCCATTCGCCGAGGTGTCGTTCGCGAAGATCCGCGCGAAACTGCGGAAGGTGTGCGTGGTGTTCGAGAATGGCTGCGCAGGTTTGCCGTGCACGGAGCAGATCCGAGCAATACACGCGGTGTAACGTCCTCTCACGAAGAGTCTCGGCAACCTCTTTCGCCTGGTGTTGGCCCTTTTCGGTTAATGCAGCATCGGAATGTCCCGCCAGCCAACCGTTCGCGTTGGCTTCGGATTCGGCATGGCGGACAAAATACCAAGTACTATCCAGGCTCACGAGCGATGCGTGTCCGCCAGCCGGGCAATGGCGCTCGAGAGGTGTTCTTCGAGCACGATCAACGCGGGGATGGAGGGTTGAGGTTCGCCGCCGATCAGTTCGGCGACCTTTGCTCGAACTTCCGCCAGCGATCCTTCCGCCAAGGATGCCGAGAGCTCGTCGACCGAAGGCAACTTGCCCTTGATCGGCGTTCGAACGACGAAGAGGCGTAGCAGGTTTGCAAACCGGTGGTGGAGGATGCGCAGCGCGATCGGGTCCCAACGTCCCGTTGCAGGCCGTTTTTCAAGGTCATCGAGCACATCCTGAAGCAACGAAGCCCGCGCTACGGCGAGGTGACGCACGATCATCTCGGTGACGCTTCCCCCGGAGCGTTCCGCTTCCGCGTGAACCACGAGCGCTACGCCGAGGAATTTCGATTTGAGGATCTGTTCGATCGCATCGCCGGGGAGCCCCTGCGCTTTGAGCTCGTCGTGCCGCTCGCGTAGGCGATGGGTCACGTCGCTGGGCTGAAGACTGTATACGTGGTCTACCGCTTCTGCCATCGCAGGAAGAGCTTCGCGAGAAGGGGTTTTTCCCCGAGCGAGCCACCCGGCTGCGACGTCGCGGACTCCCGCATCCACGTCAATCCAGGCTTGGTAGGACACATTCAGGGCGCTTCCCAGCGGCAGCTGTTCCACGATGGGCCGAAGGTCCTGCGTGCGGGCGAGCAGTTGTGCTCTGAAGTAGGCCGTGGCAATGGAGCTTACGCTTGAGCCCAACGTTTCAAAGAGCATCGGGACGAGGGTCGCGCCTGCATCGGCGACCAAGCGCGTCGTCGCCACAGTCATCGCGATTTCGTTGGCCAGCATGTGGTTCTGAATGTCTTCCGGGAATCGTTCTTGGAGTTCCTTCGGAAAGTAGTTCACGAGGAAGTAGTCGTATCCTGGGAGATCCTTCGGAGAACCGCGTAAGAGTTCCCGGTAAATGTACATCTTCACCCATGCTGAAAGAACGGATAGTTCCGGCCGAGTCAGACCGATCCCGCTCTCGGCTCGACGCGAA
>SYKL01000156.1 GCA_005797785.1 Pseudomonadota bacterium
GTTTTTACGGAGCCAGCCTTCGAGTTCGTTTCGTTGTTCCATCTGTGAAACGTATCCGGGTGAAACAAAACTGCAACAGCGCAGGGTTCAAATGAAAGGCGCCGCTGTTTCGCTGGCCAGTGTGTTGGCATGAGGTTTGCTAAGTCGCATGCGAACCACACTTGGAGGGGCCATGACCGCCGAACTTCTCTTTGCCCGATCCGACGCTCACCCCGCGGGCTACCGCGACCTGTCGCCTCTCGCAGCCCTTCACCACCTGGGCGAACTGCGACTCATCGACGTTCGAGAACCGGACGAATTCGTCGGTCCGCTGGGCCACATCCCCGGCGCAGAACTCGTACCGTTGTCCAGCGTGGCGGACGCCGCCGCGAACTGGGATCGCAATGCGCCCTTGCTGCTGATCTGCCGGAGCGGGGGACGCTCGGCGCGGGCAGCCACCGCGCTCGCGGGAATGGGCTTTCAACAACTCTTCAACCTGGTCGGAGGAATGCTCGCGTGGGAGGCGAACGCCCTGCCCCAGCTGCGGGAGGACGACTCCCCCACGGCCCAGCTCGCGGGGCAACTGAAAGCCTACTTCGTTGCCGCCGCGGGGGGTGACACCCAAGCCGCTTCCCGGGCGTTTGACCAGGTCGTCGGCCCAGACTTTGGGACACCGGAGGGATTTAAGCGCGCCCTCGAGGCCCTCGCAAAAAGTGATGGCATCACAACGACCGAGTCCGCGCACTGGGTCGACTTGCTCAAATCCCGCTTCGGCCGACTGGAGTAACCGATGTTGGTCCTCGCCCTGTTTTTGTCGCTGCTGATCGGCGCTGCACTCGGCCTTCTCGGGGGTGGTGGCTCGATTCTTACCACCCCGATCCTCATTTATGCGTTGGATGTGGAGCCCAAACCCGCGATCGCCATGTCCCTGTTGGTCGTTGGCATCACCAGCGTCGCGGCCGTGATCCAACATGCCCGTGCGGGCAACGTCGTGTGGCGAACCGGACTCCTGTTTGGTGGGGCGGGAATGGTCGGTGCGTACCTCGGTGGATTCGTCGCCGCCTGGATCCCCGCCAATGTCCTGATGGGCCTGTTTGCCCTGATGATGCTGGCCACCGCGGTGGCGATGTTCCGGGGCCGCAAAGACCCCGGGCCATCGGCCGGTCACTCGCACCCCTTGTGGAAGATCCTCGGTGAAGGTCTGGCGGTCGGCATGATCACCGGCCTGGTGGGCGCCGGCGGCGGATTCCTGGTGGTGCCGGCCCTCGCGCTCCTCGGCGGGCTACCCATGCAGAAGGCCGTTGGAACCTCTCTACTCGTGATCGCACTGAAGAGCTTCGCGGGATTCGCGGGTCACGCTGCCCACGTCACCGTTGACTACGAACTCACCGCCTTGGTCGCCGGCTCCGCCGTGATCGGATCGTTTGCCGGCATGTGGATGGCCTCCCGGGTTTCACCCGATGGGCTGAGGCGTGGATTCGCCGTTTTCGTGCTCGTCATGGGTTGCTTCGTCCTCTTCCAACAGATCTGAGGTGCCGGATGTCCCCTGAATTTACCCCCTTTCTCTCGACCTTAGGCGGCGCTCTGATCGGGTTATCCGCCTCCGCACTGCTCCTCTTCGAAGGGCGGGTCGCCGGCATCAGCGGCATCGTCGGCGGACTGTTCGCGCCCAAGGCCGGTGATATCGGCTGGCGGGTCGCCTTCGTCGCCGGACTGGCGCTCGCCGGCCTTGGCGGGATGTTTGTGGCCCCCCACCTGCTCGCCGTCGAGGTGACTCGCGCCCCTTGGATGCTGATCACCGCCGGACTGTTGGTGGGCATCGGCACCCGGCTTGGAAACGGTTGCACAAGCGGCCACGGGGTGTGCGGTCTTTCGCGCTTGAGCCCGCGCTCGCTGGTGAGCGTGCTCACCTTCATGTTCGTCGGAGCGGTGGTCGCGGTGGTCGCGGGCAAACTCACCGGAGGTGCGTCGTGAGAAGTATCGTTCTAGCCCTAATTTCTGGGCTTGTGTTTGGCAGCGGCCTGATCCTCTCGGGCATGACCCAGCCCGCAAAAGTAGTCAACTTCCTTGACGTTCTCGGCGACTGGGACCCCTCGCTCGGCTTCGTCATGGGTGGCGCCATCGCCGTTCACTTTCTGGCCTACCGCTTCGTTCCACGCTTGCCGAAGCCGGTTTGGGGTGACCGCTGGGGGCTCCCGTCCCGGCGTGATGTGGACGCACGCCTGCTCGTCGGTGCGGCGCTATTTGGCGCCGGCTGGGGGCTCGGCGGCTATTGCCCAGGACCAGCGCTCACTTCCGTCGTCACCGGGGCGTCCTCGACCCTGCTGTTCACCGGCGCGATGCTCGCCGGAATGTGGGGCTATTCGATCTGGGAAAGCGCCCGTTCGACGCAGCCCACAAATTCACCCCGTCCTTCAGGATCTCCCACCACCGCCCTTCCGGAGGCCCCATGAACATCCAAAAAATCCTGGTTCCCGTAGACTTTTCGGTCTGTTCCGCCCTGGTCGTTCGACAAGCGGCAGGTCTGGCGAAGCAACTGGGGGCGCAGCTGGTGATACTCCATGTCGCCGAGCTTCCGCCTGGAATTTCGCCGAACACCCACCTCCAAATTGACGGCGAAGACCAAACCGCCGCCGCCTACCTCAGCGCGGACACTCTGGCCCGCCTCAAGCCGCTCGGCGAGATGGCTCGGACCGAAGGGGTGGAAGCGAAGCTGGAAATCCGGTTCGGCCCGGTGGTGACCACCATTCTCGCGGCCACCGACGCCACCCAGGCGGATCTGGTGGTGATCGGGACCCATGGCCGCACCGGGTTCGCCCGAATGATGCTTGGAAGCATTGCAGAGGGAGTAGCCCACAAAGCCCACGTTCCGGTGATGCTCGTTCGGCGGGAAACTCGCCCGGAATGCGCTCGACAGAGCTGCGAGTGGTGCCCCCATGAGGGCCGCAGTCCCGCAGAAGAGCGGATCGCCGCCGAATCCCAAGGATAGGTGTTTCACCGAAACGCGGGACCTGAACCGCCAGGTGAAACATGAAACAGAGTTGAAACGCATGTGAAACACACGCGAACGCAAGTGAAACACCTGCCCACCCTCACCCGCCGCACGCCGTTCCAACCTCTGGCACGGCGATTGCCAACCAGAATGCACTCCAGGAGAGACCATGATTTTCCGACAATTGTTCGAGCCTGTTTCGTCCACGTACACCTACTTGCTGGCCGACCCCAGCACGCGCCGAGCGGTCCTGATCGATCCGGTGGTCGAGCAGGTGGAAACCTACCTTCGCCTCCTCTCCGAACTCCAGCTGACCTTGGTGTACACCATCGAAACCCATGTGCACGCCGACCACGTGACCGCCGGCTCGGCGCTCAGGGAGCGACTCGGCAGTCGCACGGTGGTTCATCAGGACGGGGGGGCGGCCTGCGCCGACGTTCCGGTAAAACACGGCGACCACATACGGGTGGACGCGATCGACCTTGAAGTTCGCGAAACTCCAGGACACACCAACGGATGCGTGGCGTACGTCGCAGAAGACCGCGTGTTCACCGGAGACGCCCTGTTGATCGGCGGCTGTGGCCGAACCGACTTCCAACAAGGCGACGCCGGAACGCTGTACGACAGCGTGCACGGGCAGATCCTCAGCCTCCCGCCCGACACGCTGATCTACCCCGCCCACGACTACAAGGGTCGGACCGTCTCTACGGTCAAGGAAGAGTTGGCAACAAACGCCCGCTTGGGTGGGGGAAAATCCCGCGACGAGTTCATCGCCATCATGGCGAACCTTCACCTCGCCTACCCGAAGCAGATCGACCGCGCCGTCCCAGCCAACCAACACTGCGGCCGAGAAGTCCGGCCCCAGGGCTAATTTCAACCGGAGGCGCCACGTCGAACTCTACGGCTGTTTGGGTGACCGCTTCCTTGGCGCTGGCGTTCGGCGCCGGGTTCGGTGGTTTGGGCAGCACACCTCTGCAAGCCAGCTGACGGCCGCGGCGATCCCCGCGTTTGGACGCGATGTCGCGCTCGGCGCGCCCTCCGGTCCGATCGAGGCGCTGGTGCCCCCTATGCGGGATCGAACGGCCCCGAGATCTGAACCGGCTCCTCGGTCCTGCCGTTCGCAGCACCGACAAGAGCCTGTGGCGGTACGATGGGATTGAAGCCGTGTTGTTCGAAGAGAAGTATTTTGACCATTGGACGCTCACCGCCAAAGGCGCAGAACTCGGCCTTCGGAATGAACCCGTCGACGTTCCGGTGTCGGAGGGGACCCTTCTCATCGCATTCGGACCGTTCATGAAGGATCCAGTGCACACCCTCGTGGTGGATTCGGCGGGGGCTCGTTCGTCGGGATCGACTTCCGGGACGAGGGCGCAAAGTGTGTCGACCATCTCTGGTGCGATGGACCGCGGATGCTCAGACAAACCACAGACTGCAACAAATGCGCACAGAGACTCCTGGTAAATCCACCCCACTTGGATTCACTGGAGGCCCCATGCGACACTCATTGGCGTTCACCATCTCTCTTTTCGCGGTGACCGCATGCCATACGACGAACCCTGACGATGCGCCGACCGACACCGCGACGGTCACGGACGCCGACCAGGATGGATACCCCACCGGCGAAGACTGCGATGATTCCAATCCAGGGGCTTACTTGTGGGGCCCCACCGGCCAATCCGTCACTCTGACCACTCAGACGGCCATCGACGACTTTTGTCCGGGCTGGGAGGAGGTCGCCTGCGGAACGGGTGCAGTGACCGACCTGGCGATCACCGGCGAACAAGTCAACGATCTGAGCCCTTTGACCTGCATCACGTCGATCGACGGCACCTTGTCGATCACCCAGACCGCCGACCTCACCAGCCTCACCGGTCTGGACGGGATCTCCTCAATCGGCGGCAACCTCGAACTCTCCCTCAATACCGGATTGGTCAGCCTGCAAGGTCTGAACCACCTCACCACGGTCGGCGGCGGCGTGGACATTTACCTCAACAGCGTCCTTCCCAACGTCGACGGCCTGGCCCTCACGTCCGTGGGTCAGTACCTATACATCACGGAAAACCCCGAACTCAAACACCTCCACGGCCTTTCGACGTTGACCGCGGTAGGGGCCGATCTCTGCGTGGGGTACAACGCCAAGTTGACCAACCTCGACGGGTTGGAGAGCCTGACCACCGTCGGCTCGCTACTGGTCCAATGGAGCGAGCGGCTGACCGAGCTGGACGGCCTAACCCGGATCCCTCACCCCAAAAAGCAAGACGCCTGATTCCTAATGCGATAGTGCTGGTTTAACGAAAACAATCAGCAACATCAGGAATCAAGCGATGCAAACACAGTGTAACTCTCAGTCGATCCGTTGGACAAGGTCCGGA
>SYKL01000157.1 GCA_005797785.1 Pseudomonadota bacterium
GGCGAACCCCACCCCCAGCTCGAGGCGGCAAGCACCGCCGCTCGCTACGGCCGGACGGCTGTTTGCGCTGGATTAACGTTCGTTTGGTGCGCTCGAGCGGGCAGAAAAGAGGCAGGAGTGCTCGGAGCGGCGGCGCTGGTGTGCGTGATCGCCGACTACTTTCTGGTGTTACAGGGGAAACTGCTGATTGGACTTGTCTTCTTTGCGATCGCGCAAGTACTCTGGTGGGTCCGTGGAACCGTCGGCCTTCGCCTCGCTTGGAGAGCATCAACAGCCTTGGCGCGCCATTCCGCGATCCGAGGAGTGATCATCGCGGTGGGGGTCGCCGCACTGATCCTGGCGGGGCTCGCCCCCGCTCTCCTCGCCAAAGGGCTCCTGCTTCCTGTTGTTGTGTATGCCTGCCTATTGGTGGGCGCCACCGCCACCGCTTTTATCGGCCGGGCTTGCGCACGCATCCCTGAACCCTACGCCTCGCGGTTCGCCTGGGGAATGCTACTGTTTCTCATCGGCGACATTACGGTGGCGATCGGTGCCGTCGGGTCGGAAAGCACCCTTGCGGGTGTTGTGCGGGCATTTACCGGAGTATTTTACACGCCGGCGCTTTTGATGCTTGGCAGCTCTGGGGTGCCAGTCAGTAAGGCGGTTGACCATTCGGAGTAGGTCCCCACCTGTCGCGACCGATGTGCCGGCCGCCGACTTCGCGCGATGCTGAAGGACGGGAGGATGCCCTACGTCAAATCGCCATTCTGACCTCTTGCCTGTTGGGCTGTGGCGGCAGGCGTGCCTCGCGAACGACACCACAAGGCCAACCGAGCCGGCCACACGGTCTACGTGAAAAATCCGGACGGGCAACTCTCTGATTCGGTGGTGGCACGAGATTACGTGTAGATGGCGTTCGGATATCGACATTCACCGATCGCAAGCTCGAAAAGCGAAAATCGGATAATGGGCGACATCTGGAGTCGCCATGGAAGCTAGCCCTGCCCTCATCGCCGTTTATGAGGCCTCCCTCCCCGCCGATGAACGCGTCGAGCGCAAAAAAATGTTTGGCATGCCCTGCGCCTTCGTGAACCGACAAATGTTCTACGGCACCTTCGAAAACACCGTGGTGGCGCGAATTGGCCCCGACCGCGTGCAAGCATTGCTTGGAAAGCCGGGGATCAAGGTATTTAGCCCCATGCCGGACCGCGCATGGAAAGACTACGTGCAGGTGGAAATCACGGTCGAAGTAGACATTTTGAAGATGCTCGCCGCGGAAGCGCTGCGCTGGACGTTGAAGTTGCCCGCCAAAGCGCCCAAGCCGAAGGAGAGCCGCCAGGAGAAAAAAGCGAAGGCGAAGGCGAAAAAGGCTGCAGCCCGACCCAATGTCGTCGAACCTGAAGACGAATCCGAGGAATAGGCCGGGGGGTACCGCACCGGCGCATCCGGCCGCTCACAGCGAGCCTTAGCCGCCCCGAACCGGCCCCAGCAGGGGGCGACCTCTCCCCCGACCACTGGCGTTTCGCCGGGGCCGCTATCGTTTCGCCGCGGCCCCTGTCGCCGGGCCACGCCAAAGGAGCCGTTCGCTGCAGCGGATCTTCCCCCAAAGCGAGGTCGCTTGCATTTCGCCGGGGCCGCTGTCGCCGGGCCACGCCAAAGGAGCCGTTCGCTGCAGCGGATCTTCCCCCATGCGAGGCCGCTTGCATTTCGCCGGGGCCGCTGTCGCCGGGCGATGCCAAGGGAGCGGTTTGCTGCGGCGGACCCGTTCAAAAGATCCGCTCCCGTCCCTCAAGCGCTGCCGGACCGGCAAGACCTTTGCGTTTGAGGCGGCCCACCCGCAGCGGCCCCTCCGCAGTGAAACGCCCCCAGCCCCAATCCAGCGAAAGTTTGTCGTTTGAAGGGTACCGCTGTGTGCGCGATCGCTTTCCAAGGGCCCCAGCCGCAGCGGACCCCGCCAAAGGATCCGTTCACCGCTACGACACGCCCCAGAGCGGACCCGACCTACTCCCCGCGCCCACCATGCCAATCCGCGGGTGTTTCCAGGCTGATCCTCCCCAATGTCCCCGCACGAAGGTCCAAGATCAACCGATCCGCCGCCTTGTGCAGATCGACGACCCCGCCCTTGCCCAAAAAGCCTCTCCGACGCCCAATTCCTTCCAACACCTGATCGGGCGGCACGTCCCCCAACCCGTAGGTCGCCCGCAGCGCCTCCGGATAACGGTTCATCAGAAAATTCACCGTAAACGCCGCCAAATCCTCAGGATCCACCACTCGATCTGAGATCGCCCCCGTCACGGCCAATCGGTATCCGCACACTTCGGGCGTCAACTTCGGCCACAAAAACCCCGGGGTATCCAGCAAAATCAGCTCACCCTTGACTTCGATTCGTTGTTGCTCCTGCGTGACCGCAGGTTTATTGCCGGTCTTGGCGATCGCGCGGCCCGCCAAACGGTTAATCAACGTCGATTTTCCGACGTTGGGAATACCCAAAATCATGGCTCGAACCGGACCCAACTTCGGGTTTCGGTCGGGCATCAGATCGCCCGCCATCTCCATCACCGTCCGCAACAGGTGGTGTTGGTGATGGTGGTGCGTCATCGCCAGCTTTCGCGGCTCCGATCCGATGACCGCCAACCAAGCCGCGGTCGCATTCGGATCGGCCAGGTCGCTCTTGTTCAAGATTTGAATGCACGGTTTGTCGCCGCGAAGCTCGGCCACCAACGGATTTTCGCTGCTGAACGGAATGCGCGCGTCCAACACCTCGATCACGAGGTCGACTTTCGGCATCGCATCGCGAATTTCGCGGCGGGCGGCGGCCATGTGGCCCGGGTACCAATTGATCGGCATGCGCGAACCTCACCCAAGACTCAAGATCACCGCTTCGGAGCTTTCACTTTCTCCAATTGGGCCACCAACGGGCGATCCCGCACGGTGACAAAATTGATCACCTGACCATCGCGCCCCGCACGAGCGGTTCGTCCGACCCGATGCAGATAATTCTGCATTTGCTGTGGCAGATGGTAGTTGATCACCCGGCTCACCTTGTCGACATCCAATCCGCGCGACGCGAGATCGGTGGAAATCAACAGATCCACCGTTCCTTCGCGGAATTCTTTGAGATTGGCGCGACGCTCGTTTTTGTCCATTTCACCGCGGTACATGGCAAACCGCCACCCGCCCTCTTGCAACTGCGCAGCCAAAACATCACATTGTTCGCGGGTATTCACAAACAGGATCGTGCTGCCTTGTTTCCCTTGGGCGAGGATCTCCTGCAGCAGCGCAAACCGGTTGCCGCCGATCACATTGCGGTTGATCGTTTTCAGCGTGGCCACCACATGGTGGCTCCCTTTGCTTCGGATAACCACCGGATGGGAGAAGATTTTCGCGATCAGTTTTTCCACCGGGGGCGGAACGGTGGCCGAAAACAGCGCCAATTGCCGCTTCGATGGGCAGGCGGCCACCATTTTGTGAATGTCGTTCACGAATCCTTGATCGAGCAATTGATCGGCTTCATCGAGCACTAAAATCCGTACTGCAGCGAGGCTGATGATCTTCTTTTCCATCAGCTGAATCAGCCGCCCCGGGGTGGCCACGAGCACTTCAAATGGACCGGACACATTCCGTGTTGCCAGCTCCATTTTCGCGCCACCGAGTACCGTGCGAACCCTCAACCGGGTGTCGTGGGTGAACCCCTTGAACACCCGCGCGACCTGTTCGCCCAATTCCCGACTCGGAACCACCACCCACGCGCGCGGCTCTGCGGGGGTGTCCACCGGATTGCCGTCATTTTCGCGGGATTTCAGCAGGTGCAGGATCGGCAGCGCATACGAAAGCGTCTTGCCGCTCCCGGTTTCCGCGACGCCCACCACCGATTGTCCGCCGAGCAGCTCGGGGATCGCCCGCGCCTGAATCTCCGTGGGCCGGGTGAACTCCTGCGCCAAAAGCGAGGATTGCAAGGAAGGAAGAAGGTTGAAGTCGGCGAAGGTCACGGGGCTCCCGCTGCTGGGCGACGCAACCTAGCATTTTCTGGGCGAAATGCATGGTTGACAATGTGACCATTCATGACCACTATCTAGTCATGACTACCGTAGGCATCGCCGATCTCAAGGCCCATCTCAGCGAACACCTTCACACCGTTCGCGATGGGGGTACCATTCTGGTACTCGATCGCCGAGAACCCATCGCGCGAATTGTTCCCGTCTCGGCACCCGAACTCTCCGTCCGGCCGGCAAAAGGCAATATCCATGACATTTCTCTGCTCGGTCCTTGCCTTGGAACGGAGGACATCGTCGACCAACTCCTCCAGGAACGCCGAGATCGGCTGTGATCGCCTACATTGACTCCTCCGTCTTGCTAAGGGTGGTGCTGGCCCAACCGGATCGCCTCATGGAATGGCCCCAGGTCCAACGTCCGGTGACCAGCGCGCTCACCGAGGTCGAGTGTCTTCGAACGTTGGACCGACGTTTCCAGCAGCGGTTGATCAGCGAATCCGATCTCGTCGATCGGCGCCATCTGATCCTCCAGCTGCTGGAACGCATGGACCGCATTGAACTCTCACCGCCGATCCTCCGACGGGCCGCCGAGCCGTTTCCCACGGCTCTGGGCACCCTCGACGCCCTCCACCTGGCCACCGCCTGCCTCTGGGGCCAGGAACAACCGGAGCTTCCCGTCATGGCGACCCACGATCTGCAATTGTCGACCGCCGCCCGCGCCCTGGGCTTCACCACCCTCGGCTGCTAACGCCTACTCCAACGCGGACAGTTGATTCAGTGCCGCCAACGCCACACCCACCCCAACCTCCCCGAGTTGGGCGGTCACCTGCGCCTGCGCCTTCTCCCAAGCGGGCGTACAACGCTCAATCGCCGCCAACCCGGCGCCCGAGATCGCCAAGATCTTCGAACGCCGGTCCGCGGGATCGCTGCTCACCTCGATCCACTCTTCCAACGCCGCTAAATTGCGCGTCAGCGTCGTGCGATCCAACTGCAGCCGATCCGCGACCACCGTCAGCGGCGCCGGCCCCATGCGCGCAACCGCGATCAACAGCATGAATTGTGCTGGAGGAAGCTCGCTCTCAGCGAATGCCTGTTCATAAACCTGCGACACCACCCGCGACGCACGCCGAACATGGAGGAACAAACAGGACTCCGATATGGTTGCAAGAATGGGGTCGTTAGACGGCAAGGCGCGCTCCGCAGAGAGTGTACGATGTACCTTCATCTTGAAGGATGCACCATCATACCCGTTGACGATGCACTCAACAAGGTGTATCTACACCTATCATTTACGTGTATCTACACCTATCTGGAGAAACGTTATGCCAACGGCACAAATTAACGGAGCGCGCCTTCACTACACCGATGTTGGTCAAGGCCCGGAGACCCTGTTCTTCGTCCACGGGCTCGCGTTCGACGGACGGATGTTCGATGCTCAGATCGCCCAGTTTCAGGACCGCTACCGCTGCATCGCCATGGACCTGCGCGGCCACGGCCAAAGCGAGCTGACCGAAAGCGGCTACGACATGGACAATCTGGCGGAGGACGCCGCCGCCCTGCTCCGGCATTTGGGATGTGGACCCGTTCATTTCGTCGGATGGTCGATCGGGGGATTCATGGGAATGCGCCTCGCCAGCCGCCAACCGGAGCTGATCCGCTCACTCACCCTGATCGGCACCGCGTCGATCGACGGCTCGGAAACCGACTTTGGCTTCAAATTGGTGCCCACCCTCACCCGGTGGTTCGGCATGCGCGCGGTTCAAAGCGCACTCATGAAATCGATGTTTGCAAAGTCTTTCTTGCAGGATCCAAAACGAGCCGAACTCCGCGAAACGTGGCGGCAACGCTTCATCGCCGACCGACCCCTCGGCGTTTCCCGAGCCGCCAGCGGCGTTATCCGGCAAGCCTCCGTGGATGCCGAGCTTCCCTCGATTCGCACACCAACCCTGCTTCTTCGCGGTGAATTCGACGCCGTGGTGCCGTTGGCCCTCACGCAACGCACCGTCGAAAAACTCCCCAACGCGAAATTCGTCTCGATCGAACGCGGTGGTCACGGATGCACCATCGAAGAACCGGAACAAGTGCGAGCAGCCATGGAGGAATTCCTGTCGGCGAATTAAGCCGGAACCATGACCCTTCCCTGCATTGAACTTGAACCTCGCGAACCGTGCACCTCCTCCGTGATCTGGCTGCACGGTCTCGGCGCCGACGGAAGCGATTTTGCGCCCATTGCACCTATGTTTGGGTTGCATTCCACCCGATTCGTTTTTCCCCACGCCCCGCACCAGCCGGTCACCATCAACGGCGGCTATGTGATGCGGTCCTGGTACGACATCCTCACCATGGACCGCGGGCCCGAACGCGAAAGCGAGCCAGACATCCGCGCTTCCGCGCGAGAGGTGGAAGCCCTCATTCAGCGAGAACGCGATCGCGGTGTTCCCTCCTCTCGGATCGTGCTCGCGGGCTTCAGCCAAGGCGGCGCGATGGCGCTGCATGTGGGGATCCGCTATCCGGAAACCCTCGCTGGAATCGTGGTTCTCAGCGCTTACCAAGTGCTGGCCGACACGGTCGAGCGCGAAGCCTCGGCCGCCAACTCCCAGACTCCCTTATTTTTCGCGCACGGCACCCGCGACGAGGTGGTTCCCACCTTTGCTGGCCAGGAAGCGGCCGCCCGTTACGGCACCCGTGCGACCTGGCTCACTTATCCCATGGGACACGAGGTACATCCCCAAGAGATCGCCGATATCAAGGCGTGGATGCACGCACGCCTGGGTGCCGCATGAGCGAGGGCCGCCTTCCCCGCCAGATCCCGTACATCATCGGAAATGAGGGCTGTGAGCGCTTTTCCTTCTACGGAATGCGCAACATCCTCACCGACTTTCTCGCCTCCAGCCTGTTGGTCGCCAGCTTCGCCCCCGCGCTGCGGGAAGACGCCGCCAAAGAGGTGTTTCACATCTTCGTCATCGGTGTTTACTTTTTTCCGCTGCTCGGCGGCTGGCTGGCGGATCGCTGGCTCGGAAAGTATCGGACGATCTTGTATTTGTCGGTGATCTACACCTTTGGGCACGCCTGCCTGGCCGTGTACGAAAACAACACTACCGGGTTCTACACGGGATTGTTCCTGATCGCCCTGGGTTCTGGCGGGATTAAGCCCTGCGTGTCCTCCTTTGTCGGCGATCAATTCGATCACACCAACAAACACCTCGCCAAAGTGGTATTCGATGCGTTCTATTGGATCATCAACTTCGGTTCGTTCTTTGCGACGCTGCTGATCCCGTGGACGCTCAAAGCGTGGGGAGCATCCTGGGCTTTTGGTATTCCCGGCATCCTAATGGCGGTCGCAACCTTCATCTTTTGGCTGGGACGCGACAAATACGTCCGCGTACCCCCAGCAGAAGCCGATCCACACGCTTTGCCGAGGGTCGCATGGACCGCGCTCACCCGTGTTCCCGGCATCGGCACCGCGTTCGCCTTGTTCGGCTACGGCGCCGCATGGCTTTCTCTGGCATTGATCCCTACGCTTGGGGTGGTGGTCTCCCTGTGCCTAGCGTTGGTTTTGTTGCTCGCCTTCGGCGGGATCGGCACCTGGATGCAGCTCGAAAACGCGCGCGGCATTCATCCGGATGACGCGGTCGACGGCGTTCGTTCGGTACTTCGGCTGTTGGTCCTGTTTGCACTCGTCACCCCATTTTGGTCGCTGTTCGATCAGAAGGCGTCCACTTGGGTCATTCAGGCCAAAGTGATGGTGAAACCCGAATGGTTTCAGCCTTCGCAAATGCAGGCGCTCAATCCTGCATTGGTGATGCTGCTGATCCCGTTCAACAATCTGGTGTTGTTTCCTGCCCTGCGAAAGCTCGGGATCGAACTTACACCTCTGCGAAGGATGACCACCGGGATCGCCTTTTCCGGGCTGGCGTGGATCGCGGTAGGCGCGCTGCAACTCGCGATGGATGGCGGTCAAACCGTCACCATCGTCTGGCAGGTCCTCCCCTATGCCCTGCTCACCTTCGGCGAAGTGCTGGTCAGCGCTACCGGACTTGAGTTTGCGTATTCGCAAGCTCCTTTGCGAATGAAGGGCGCACTGATGGCGTTTTGGAGCCTGGCGGTCACCGTCGGCAATCTGTGGGTGTTGCTCGTCAATGCCGGAGTCAAGCGCGAATCCGTCAATGCGCTGGTCGAGTCCACGGGGATCAGCGTGATCGCATTTCAGATGTTCTTTTTCGCGGGGTTTGCGTTCGCTGCCGCCGTTGCTTTCGGAGCCTACGCCGTTCGTTATCCGCAGGTAGACAACTACCGGCGCGCCTGAGAACTCGTCAATCGCTTTACTACTGGAACCCCCATGCGCTACCTACACACCATGCTCCGCGTCAAAGATCTCGATCGCGCCCTTACATTTTGGTGCGATGGCCTTGGTTTTATCGAGAGTCGCCGTTCCGAAAATGAAGCAGGCAAATTCACCTTGGTGTTCTTGCGTGCGCCCCACGATCCCGACCGCGGCCCCGAATTGGAGCTGACCTACAATTGGGACCAAACCGAAGAATATAGCTTCGGACGAAACTTTGGACACATTGCGGTGGCGGTGGACGACATCTACGCCACCTGCCGTCGCCTGGAAGCCAAGGGGATAAGCATCTTACGGCCGCCCCGGGATGGTCACATGGCGTTCGTGCGCAGCCCCGACCAGCAATCGGTGGAACTGCTGCAAGCGGGCGGACGTCTGCCTCCGGAAGAACCTTGGATGAGCCGACCCAATGTCGGAAGCTGGTGATCGGGCGACACTCTTCCCCGAGGCGGAAGCGGCGAGCTGTGAAGTTCACCCGTAGTGAACCTCAACGCCTTCATGCTCAACGATCCACGCCGCCAACGCTTGCAACTCCATCGCGCCATTCTCACGTAGAAAGGCGAGAACCTCCGTATGCTCCATCGCGTCCGCCTGCCCCAATGGGCAGACCAACACCGGTCCAAAATCCTCGGTGTCCTGGATAAAATAGCTGTTCACGTTCGCACCGGCCTGGACGAGAATCGCCACACTGTCGGCCATCCCCTCGTTAGCCGCTAAAATCAGCGGAGTCAGCGGATCTTCGGGGTTGCCAATGTGAATATCGGCGCCCTTGGCGATCGCCGCACGCACGCTGGCGGCATCGCCGTCCGTTAGCGCCTCCCACAGTTCGCCCTGCGCCTCCAGTAAATCGTCGTTGTCAAGAAACGAATCCGGGATCGGCAACGGACCGGTGGGCGTTGGAAACAAGGGACCTCCAGGCACAGAAATCGTCAACGACTTTACTATCGGCGTTGTAGCATTGTGCAGCAATCGACGCGCCGAGCCGCAGTCATATCCCCTCCACAAACCGCTTATGTTTGGGAGTTGCTATGATTTTGTCATTACTCGCCACCTTTGTGGCGTCCGCGAGCGAACATTCGATCATCAACGGCGAGGTGACCGACCAACTGCCCCAGGTGGTCGCCCTGTACGCCGCAAACGAAACTACCGGATCAGGCTATTTTTTCTGCTCCGGAACGGTCATTGGCCCGCAGACGGTGGTCACGGCCGCCCACTGCATCGCTGCAATGGATAAGGCGTTTGCCCACGGTTACTCAGACCTCATGGTCATCTCGGGAACCAACGTCTTCGCCGGCGGGGACGCCGAGTGGTTCTGCGCTGACTTTTGGGTCGCCCATCCGGGCTACAACGATGTCACCCTCGCCAACGACATCGGCATCGTCGGATTGCCCGAGGGAAGCATCCGTTTTGACGTGATGCCGGTGAACAAAGATCCGCTCATGGACTACCAGATCGGCGACGACTACCGGTACGTGGGTTGGGGTAACACCGCCGATCAAGGCGGTTATTACGGCGTAAAACGCTACGCCGACATCCCGCTCGAATCCTACACCAGCACCCTGCAAATCGGAAACGACCAGGAAGACCTTCAGAACGTATGCTACGGCGATTCCGGTGGAGCCGTGCTGGAATTCCAACCCAACGGTGGTTTTGAGCTTTCTGCCGTCAATTCCTTCGTTTTCGACGACGACAGCACCCCTTGCGAGGGAGGTTACACCGGCGGCGTTCGCGTCGACGCCTACCTGGGCTGGTTGGAGCAATACACCGAACTTTGGAGCGCTGAGGAACTCGCGGCACTTCCCGATCCGGCCGCCGACGAGTTGCACGACAAACACGGCTCCGATCTGCCAGACGAACTTCCCGCATTCCAGCCGGAAGAACAGCTGCCAGAGGATTCGGCAGGCTGTTCGACGGTGCCGGCGCCCGCAGGGCTCGGATTAGGCGCTGGAATGCTTCTCTTTCGTAGACGTCGCCCCTCCTCAAATCGTTAACGCTCTTTACCAATTCGTATCTGTTTTTCATTCCATGTGGAGCAGTCATGCTATACTTTTTCCCACTATTTACTACACTTTCCGCACTCGCCAGTGAGCACTCCATCGTCAATGGCGATGTCGCCGAGGACCTACCGCAGGTGGTCGCCCTCCTGGCCACCGGTGCCGACAACGGACAATCCCTCCTTTTTTGCTCAGGGACCGTGATCGGACCCAGAACCGTCGTAACCGCCGCACATTGCGTGGATGCGATGGACGAAGCCACCGACGCGGGCTACCCTCGACTGCTGGTAGTCTCGGGCACCGACATCCCCGAAATCAAAGGTTCTTCCGAAGAAGTCTACGCAAACTTCTGGGTTGCGCACCCCGAATACAACCCCCTCGGCCTACATCACGACATTGGAGTCATCGGACTTGAACACGAGTTCTCCTTTCCCGTGATGCCGGTGAACAAAGACCCACTCGACGTGTCCGCCATCGGCGCCGACTACCGGTACGTGGGTTGGGGTAAAACCCTCGACAATGCCGACGATTCCGGCGTAAAACGTTATGCTGACATTCCGTTGTACGACTTCGACGGCATGTTTCAGTACGGATTCGACGACGAAGATACTCAAAACGCCTGCAACGGCGATTCTGGCGGCGCCGCGCTCGAGTTTCAACACTCGGGCCGCCTCGAACTCTCGGGGGTCATTTCCTGGGGTAACGACAACGACAGCACACCCTGCCTCGGTGGCTTTAGCGCATCGACACGCATCGATACCCACCTCGACTGGTTGGAGCTCTACACCGCACTTTGGAGCGCCGAAGAGCTCGCAGCGCTTCCCACCCCGACGTCCGAGGGCCTGGACACGGGCGCCGATGAAGGCGCCGTTCTTCCCGACGAACTTCCCGCATTCCAGCCGGAAGAACAGCTGCCAGAGGATTCGGCAGGCTGTTCGACGGTGCCGGCGCCCGCAGGGCTCGGATTAGGCGCTGGAATGCTTCTCTTTCGTAGACGTCGCCCCTCGTCTCCTCCCAAGGGCCCAGCACCTCGTCCCGGCACGCTGCCGCCCCTGCACGCGGTCGCACGAACTGCCCAAAGGGCAGGTTCATAGTGCCGTTAAGCAGTCAACCTGGTGAACCAATCCGCGCCCGCGGGACGCGAACTGCAGCAAACTGCAACAGAAGTGCGTGGTCAATTCAGCCATATCCCCTGTGGAACATCGATTTGTTTTGGAGCGCCAATGTTCTTGTTCACCCTCGCCTCGGCCTTTGCCGGCGAACAGTCCATCGTAAACGGCGATGCCACGGACGCTTTTCCGCAGGTGGTCGCTTTGTACGCCGCAGACGAAAGCGGCAACGGTTTCAACTTCTGTTCCGGTACGGTCATCGGACCGAAAACCGTGGTTACCGCTGCCCATTGTCTCGCTGGGATGGATGAGGTTGTCGAGGCGGGCTACCCTCGACTCTTGATCGTGTCTGGTAACAACGTGAACACCCAAAGTGGTGTTTCCGAGGAAATCGATGCGAGTTTCTGGGTGGCTCATCCCGAATACAATAACAGCACGCTAGAGCACGACATCGGTGTGATTGGCCTCGAAGCTGAGTTTTCGTTCGACGTCATGCCCGTAAACAAGGACGTTCTCAAGGACACCGACATAGGAAAAGACTACCGTTACGTCGGTTGGGGTGTCACTTCCGACGCTGGCATGGACAGCGGAGTGAAGCGCTACGCCGACATCCCGTTGTACGACTTCGACGACATGTTCCAGTTTGGCTACGACGAGGAAGACGTTCAAAACGTCTGTTA
>SYKL01000020.1 GCA_005797785.1 Pseudomonadota bacterium
AGGTTGATGTCCATCAGGATCACGTCCGGTTGGTGCCGGTGCGCCAATTCGATGCCCATGTTTCCATTTACGGCACTCAGAAGGCGCATTTCCGGGCGCCGTGCGATGAGTTGTTCAACCAGTTTGAGGTTGGCGAGGTTGTCCTCGACGTACAGAAGGGTGCGGGCACCGGTCGGGGTTTGACGTTGGTTTTCTCGCACGGAGTCATCGGCAGCCAAACGTGGCGCGCCGACCGACAACAGTTCGAACCAAAATACACTTCCGACACCGACAACGCTTTCTACGCCGATGGCTCCCCCCATCAATTCCACCAGCTGTTTGCTCATCACCAGGCCGATTCCCGTGCCTTCCTCCACACTGGTTTCTTGTCCGAGGCGATTGAAGGGCTGAAACAGCTGTGCGACTTTCTCAGGACTCAAGCCGGTGCCAGAATCGGTGACGGTGACCCGAATGCGCTCGAGCGGCACGTGAAAACAGCTTACAATAACGGTTCCACCGCGATCGTTGTACTTGATCGCATTGGACAAGAGGTTGATTAATACCTGCTTGACCCGGGTGCGATCGGCTGCCACAAAGTAGTCGCACTCGGGCAAAGTCATGTTCACACCGCGTTATCGAGCTTGGGGCTCCATCATGGTCCGGCATTCGAGTATGACTTCGGACAACGACACCGGCTCCACCGACAGCGAGAGTTTTCCGGACTCGATCACCGCAAGATCGAGGATTTCATTGATGAGGTCGAGCAAATACCAACCTGCTTGGAGAATTTGGTCGATGCTCGCTTTTTGTGATGCAGAGGCGGGCGGCGACTCGGAATCCATCAACTGTGCAAACCCGAGGATCGCGTTCAACGGCGACCGCAACTCGTGGCTCATGCTGGAAAGGAAGTCCGATTTCGCGAGGTTGGCCTTTTCGGCAACGAAGGTGGCGCTCTCCAATTCTGCATTCTTATCCAACAGCACCTGATCCAGGCGTTTGCGCTCCGTAATGTCTCGGGCGGATGCAAATACCCCTTGGAGTTTTCGGTCGCGGTCGTAGAAGGTTGTGGCATTGTAGGAAACCACGGTTTGTTTGCCGTTGCGGGCGCTCGCCGTGAGTTCGTAGTCGGTGACCTTTTTTTTCGCTTAGGACCAGTCGAATGCCTGCTTCCGCACGATCGGGATCGGTGAAATAGTCCTTGAACGGAGCGCCGATGAGCTCGTCGCGGGTACAGCCTGTCAAAGCCTCCATTTGCCTGTTGACATCGGTGATGACGCCGAAAGGATTGGTGGTCATCAGCGCATCGGTGTTCGACTCGATCAGCGACCGGGTGTAGAAATGTTGATCGCGCAAGCGCTGATCGAGCTTCTTTTGCTCTTCTTCCACTTCTTTACGTGCCGTGTTGTCGGTGCCGATCAACAGGAAGCCGATGATCCCGTCGTGGGGATCGCGCAGCGCGGTTACAGACACGATGGCGGGAACCCGGGTTCCATCCTTGCAAAGGTAAGTGAGCTCGTAGATGTCTTCGATGCCTCGCAGGGCTTTGAACACCAACGCATCAAAACCTGGCGTGATCGTGGTTCCGAGCTCAATGCTCAGCAATTTGGCGCGCACGATCAACTCTTGGGGATCCGAAATTTCCGCGGGGGTGATTTGGTTGGTGACGTCTGCCGAGGCATATCCGAGCATACGCTCGGCACCGACGTTGAAAATCTGAATGACGCCTTGGGCGTCGGTGGCAATGCAGGAAAAGTTCGCGCTGTTGAAGATCGCACTCTGCAGTGCGCCTGCCTTGATAAGCGCTTCTTCAGCCTGTTTTCGCGCAGAGATGTCTCTGAGAATGCTCGTGAAAAAACGTTGCCCCGCCCGGTACATTTCGCTGACGGCGATCTCCAGCGGGAACGCTGTGCCGTCTTTGCGCCTGCCCAAAACTTCGCGTCCAAGACCGTTTGCGCACGCCTCTTCGCTGGGCCGGTAGTATTCGAGCGAGCCATTCCGTTCGTCGCCGCTGAGCTCAGGGATCAACAAACTGAACCTCTCGCCCATCAACTCCTCCGCGGTGTAGCCAAACATCCGCTCCGCGGCGCGGTTGACGGTTTCGATGATGCCACCCCGGGCGTGCAGCGTGATGATTCCGTCGACCACAGTGTTGAGAATGGTCTCAATTTGCGCGGTGCTGTCGCGGAGCGCCTGTTGGGCCGCATGCTCTTCGCTCACGTCCCGAAACACGAGCACTGCGCCGACGACCTTCCCTTCGCGATCCCGAATGGGTGCGCAACTGTCCGCGATCGAACGCTCCCTTCCATCCCTAGCGATCACGATGGTGTGGTTGGCGAGGCCTTGAACGGTGCCGTTCGCGAGGGTTTCCATCACCGGGATTTTGGAGGGCTGGCGCGAGTCCTGGCCGATGATGTGAAAGACGTCACTGATCGGATGGCCGAGGGCCTGAACACCAGCGCTTCAAAGCCAGGAGTTACCGGAGTGCTAAACTCCTCGCTCAGCGCCTGCGCGCGAAGGACACGCTCCTCGGGATCGGCAAGGTCTTCTAGTCCGACCTGATTCATAAGCTCCGCGGCGGTGTATCCCAGCATTCGTTCGGCGCCGACGTTAAAGATCTGAATGACGCCGTCCACATCCGTCGCGATCGTGGAGAAGTGAGCGCTGCTGGAGATCGCCTTCTGCAAGGCGCCATTTTTTAGCAGCACCTTCTGGCGTTCGCTTTCCGCGACGGCCGCCGCCGCATCTCCGACCTCAGGACCACTTTTTCTTTTCACAGCACACCTCGATCCATATGCAGTTTTTGTGATCGCGGGCGTTACTGGCCGGGAGCCACGACGACGGTGCTGTCCAAGTCCACGGAAGTCTGAGCCAACAAGCGACCGTTGATCGCCGCTCCGGTGGCGGTGGTGATCGACGTCTGAGAGAGGAAGATCCCCGATACCTGGGAGGTGGTACCCAATTGGATGAGGCCGGAAACCTGCCAAAACACGTTTTCGGGCACGGCGCCGCCGGTGAGCGTCACTTGCGTGCCACTGCTGACCGTGAGGTCTTGAGCGATTTGGAAGATCCAGACGTCGTCCGAGTTGCCGGAAAGCGTGAGGTCGGTGGGGATCAACAATCCGGTGCTCCAGCGGTAAACGCCCGGTGCGAGGGTCATCCCGCCGATGTTGCCGGCACCCAATTCGGTCGCGTCCGCGGCGCGGCCGGCGGAATCCGTGAACGCGCGTTCGAGGTCGCGTACGGCGGTCGTTAGATAGGCGGGCGTCGGAGGCGCATAATCCGCCGCATAGACGTCTCCCGTCACCTGGGGCGTGGTGGAAAACACATTGGAGGCGTCGGCGACGAGCGAAAACCCGGTGATGTAGGTCGCTGCCACCGGACTCACGCCGATGTCGCCAATGATGGACGAAGCCGGAACTGTGGAGATCCCCGATTTTGCGAGGATGGCGAACTGGTTTGCTTGGCCCAGGTTCACGGGAAGACCCGGCGCCAACGTGCTTCCGGTGGTGAAGCTCCAGGTGTGATCCGCTTCAAGGCCGACCCCGTCCACATTGAGGGCGTCCGAGGTGATCCGGGCCTCAAAGGTGGTCTCGCTCGCGAGGTGCGCCGATGGCCAGAAAGAGACGGTTCCATCCGTAGTGATGACCGTGCCGAGCACGGCTACCGGCGGATCGCCGGAGGTGACCAAGAAGGTGAGCCCGGTCAGCGTGTCCGCATCCATCTCATCGCTGAAACCGACGCTGATGCCTGCATTGATGGGAACGCCGGTGGCATCCGTATTGGGATCTGTCCAGAGCACGGTGGGCGGGTGAACGTTGGTGGAACCATCGGTATCGTTGGTGTCGACCGTTTCTTGGCAGCCCGCGAGGGCCAACCACAAGCCGGCGATCGGGAGAAGAGCGTGCGTGGAGTGCATGGTGTTTCCTTGGTTGGGCGGCATAGAGCAGTTGTTGTGCCAACCGCGAACCCAGTATTTCCAAGGTTCTTTCGTGTTGTGGATGGCCTGGTCCATCAAAATGAAATACTCGGTCCATCATATTGAAGGATACCGAATGCGCGTCAACGACTTGGACATTCGGGAGCTGCTGGAGCTGGGGGAGCCCGACGGCGTGATCCGGTTTGCCGGCCAGCGGGCGCTGTTGCTCGATGCGGTGGCGATGGGCCTGCTGCGCAAATATCTAGTAGAGAACTTCGGAATGATTGCGGCTCGGGTGGTGCTTACCCAATTTGGGTTCGCCCACGGATGGCGGATGGCCGAGGCGATGAAGGCCGAGTTCAAGTGGGAGAGCGACGAGGAATGGCGCCGGGCGGGTCCACGGATCCACGCTTTGGAGGGGCTGTTCCAAGTGGATCCGGCGAGCCAGGGGGCGCTGTCCAAGGAGGGAGAAACCATCCTCCACTCCTTCGAAGCCGAGCAGCACCTCCTCCATTTTGGCCGCTCGGATGTTCCCGTATGCTGCATGATCACCGGGCTTCAGAGCGGCTATCAGAGCCGCAGCGGCGGGCGAGAGATCTATGTTCTCGAGGACCGCTGTGTGGGCAAAGGCGATGCCGCTTGCCGGTTGGTCGCCCGCACCCGCGAGGAATGGGGCGAAGAGCGGGCGGAGGAGCTCCAATTCTTTGAGCCCAACCGCCTGAAGGCTTGTCTGGACGTCTCCCTGCATCGGGTGACTGAGACGCTAAAAGCGGCCGAACGCAAGCTCCGCGAGAGCAAGCAAGCGTTGGTGCGCGTGGTGCCTGAGGTGGAGGAGCCGCTCGGAATCGTGGCAAAGAGCGCCAACATGCGTCAGGTGTTGGACCTCGCGCGCCGGGTCGCGAAGGTCGATTCCACGGTGCTGATCACCGGCGAAAGCGGGGCCGGCAAGGAGCGGATCGCGCGGTTGGTTCACGATGAATCCACCCGGTCGGCCGGGCCGTTTATCGCCGTCAACTGCGGAGCGATCTCGGAAACCTTGCTCGAAAGTGAGCTGTTTGGGCATGCGCGGGGAGCGTTCACCGGGGCGACCCACGATCGGCCGGGCCTGTTTGAGGCGGCCAACACCGGCACGCTGCTGCTCGATGAGGTCGGCGAAGTTTCGCCGGGGATGCAGGTTAAATTGCTGCGGGCGCTGCAAGAACGGGAGATTCGCCGGGTGGGGGAAACCAAGACCCGCAAGGTGGATGTCCGCATTTTGGCAGCGACCAATCGGGATTTGGCCCAAGGCGTGGCCGGCGGCGCATTTCGACAAGACCTTTACTATCGCCTGAAGGTGATCGAGCTGCGGATCCCGCCGCTGCGCGATCGCCGGGATGACATTCTGCCGTTGGCGCGGGTGTTGTTGGCGAAGGCGGCGCTGCACATGAACCGCCCGGTCACGGGATTGGCGCCGGGGGTGGCCGATCTGCTGTTGCGGCACCCCTGGCCGGGCAACGTGCGCGAGCTCGA
>SYKL01000158.1 GCA_005797785.1 Pseudomonadota bacterium
GCCGTTGCCAAAGCGACGGTCGCGCTTCGAGAACGGGAAAGGGCAGGTCGATGTTGGGGTTCGAGCGGAGGTGGCGCCCTGCGCGGTGGCCCGGATTTTGGGTCGGCTGCGGTAGGTGTCGAAGAAGCGGGAGAATTCGCCGTGGCCATTTGTGCGGGCGGAGCGTCTGGAAAACCCTCGATGGGCGCGGTCGCATTTTTGCCCTTCGAGGCGGCAGTATCGGAGGCTGCAACGGAAGATTCTGCGGAGGTGATCGCGGTACGGGCGGGGGCGAGTTCGGTATCGCGATCGGCAGACGAAATGTATTCGCTTTCACCGGGACTTTTATCTGGTCCAGCGGGCGCACGAACAAATTTCTGTACTCTGGGGGGCGCCTCCGGTTTGGGGGGCGGCGCTTTCCAATCCGATTCTGCAACTTTCAGCTCGGATTTCGCCTGTTCCGCATCCGATGGTTCGCTGGGCGTGGTGCCAGGCACCGGTGTGGACCGGCGATGCGTCGCTACAGCGGTGCTTACCGCGAGATCCTTGGTGTGCGGGTCCGCGTCCGGAAGCCGTTCCAGTTCGACGACCACCTCCGTCGGATCGGGAGTGGCTTGCGAGGTATTCCAGGCGTTCATCGCCCCTCCCCACCAGAGGAGAAGGAGCAGCAGGTGGACCCATGTCGACAACAACAACATCCAAAGCCAACGTTCCCGGGCTTGCCGGTCGCGTTGCTGGATGTCGCCGATGCGAATGGCGGCGGATCGCAACAGATCGTCCTCCACGAACAGATCGTATCCGGAACCGCAGCGAATGGATCCCCCTTGGCGATCGGGTTGTTGGTGGTCATGTTGACTTGGTACCCAGGATGCCGCGTGAAAGTTTCTTCTCGACTCGATCTTTGCGTGTTGCCCGAATCCCCCGACATACAACCCGCCGACGACGGACTTTTTTTGCGTGGGATCGAGGCCGGGTGGTGGACCGCGGCGGGCGGCGCCGGTTCCCAACCGATCGTGCCCGGGGGTTTTCTCCGGTTGCGACGAGAACGTTGGGGTGCATCAGTGTTGTACGCGAATGGACAGGGTGGTTTTCGGGTGCGCTGCCCAAAGACTTCGGTCCCCGCGGTGTCCGCCTTTACCAAGGCTCTTCCGTTGTTTCGGGCTGGGGGACCACGCCATTTGTTGTGCGATTGTGGGGAGCTCCATGATTTGAATGCACTGCAGTTTTTTCCGGCCGCAGGATTTGCACGCCTCGCTTGGTGTTTTGATGCGGTGGGCGCAGCCGAACTGTCTGCAGAAGTGCAGGCAGCGTTTTCAGAGTGTTTTGGCGGCCACCGGTTGGTGTTTCGTCGCGTGGGATAGAGGGTTTGGAGGGGGCGGGGATGGAGTTTCGACTGCTAGGATTTCCCGTGACGATCGAGACGTCCGCGTTCATTCTTGCGGGGGTGTACTTCCTGTTTGGCCTCCAGCGCCAGGATCCGATGCTGGAGAATGTGGCTGGTGTGTTGGTGATCTTTGGGTCGATCTTGTGGCATGAATTCGGTCATGCACTTTCTGCCAAAGCCTTTGGTTTGGGGCCGATTTCCATTACGTTGCATGGTTTTGGTGGTCTGACCCAGCACGCCCGCGCCGGCACTGCTTGGCGCGATCTGTTGGTGATTCTTGCGGGCCCGGGGGCGGGCCTTTTCCTGGGTATGGGCGCTTTGATCGCGGGTTTGTTGGTTCCGATGGATGGTCTGCTGGGTGCTATCTGGAACCAATTGGTGTTTGTGAACATCTTCTGGAGTTTGTTTAACTTGCTCCCTATTTTTCCGATGGATGGGGGGCAAGCGCTCAATGCGGTCCTTCGCATGACGTTTCCGAGCTGGGCGTGGCCAGTGACCATCTGGCTGGGTCTTGGTGGCGGGGCCGCATTGGCAGCATTAGCCCTTTACAATGGTTCATTTTTTATGGTCATGATGGCCGGCACCATGATTCAAAACAATTGGTCGCTCCGGCAGCGATGGAATGCGGCGATGGCCAATCGGGGATGACTGCGGCGATTTCCGGAGTTAGGTCATCATCCAAGCCAGGGAGTTCCATGTCCGCGATCCGTCATCAGATCACCATCACGGCTTCGCCGCGATCGGTATGGCGCGCATTGACCACGGAGGAAGGGGTGACTTCGTGGTGGGTAGATCAGGCGCGCATTGAAGCCCGCGCGGGCGGTCGGATTGTGTTGACCTCCGAAGGGGAGGATGGCTCGCCTATAGAGGAGCGAGGGATCTTCCACAGCATTCAGCCGACGCGGAAGATCGAGATCGTGTGGGACACCAACAGCCAGGCCCCCACCAAAGGTACCCGTATCGAGTTTATTGTAGGCTTGGATGGCGAGGAAACCCGAGTGAGCGTGGTTCACTCGGGCCACGGAATTCTCGACGACGCTGAGAAGCGCGCGGAGCTCGACAAGGGTTGGAAGCAGGCGTTGCAAGCCCTAAGAGATAGCCTCGAGGGCTAGTCGTTATTCCGCATCGACAACGATGTCAGCGATCACGGGCACCAACAGATCTTGTCCGGGTTGCAGTTTGTCGAGGTCGACCGAGGGATTGTAGGCTTCCAACATCCACACTGGGATGCCTTGGGCGTCTCGGGCGATGCTCCAGGCGGTGTCGCCAGTGCGAACGGTGAAAAAGTCGGTGCCAACGGTACCTCCGCGGGAGGCGAGGTAGGTTTCCACGCGGCGGGTCCGATGGGTTTCGCGGCGTTCATCCACCGCAAGCTGGGTGTCCACCGAGTGGATCGGAATGCGGATCGCGGTTCCCACCGAGTAGTCGCCGGCGAGATCCAGACCCGATGCTTCCGCGATCTCCTCGACAGGAATCCCAGACCAACGAGCAAAATGGGCGAGGGTTTCGCCGTGGCGAAGCTCGTAAAAGGCGTACAGGGGCTCCACCTCAGCGGTGTCGCCGATGTCGGGGACAACCACGGGCGGATCGGCCGCCAACGGGGCGACTTCGGTGATGGGGGTGGCGTCGACCAATGCGACCGCATCGGTGGAAACGTCCTTGGTTTGGGCGCAAGCGGACAACACGAACAACCAGAGGGAACGTTGCATGAGGGCTCCTGGGGTTTGAGTGTACCCGCGAGGATCATTGCAACCGTCGTGCCAAAAGGCGGTGCGCAATCAGGAATGTATCTCCGCAAATTATCCGCGTAGTATGGGATCACATATCTATCGAGGCAAATCTACAAAGAATAGATTCACCTGTCTTTTGTAGATTTTACGACCAGGCTACCGTCGATTTGAATCACCCCGTTGGCGGTTTGAAAGTGTTCAAACTTCGCGGCCAGGCGGATATCGCCCACTTTGGTCCCTTGCTTGGCGGGGAGGGTCGTGGAAAGTGCCTGTTCCAACGTCTTTAGGATGTAGCCTTCGCCGATGGCGGCGAGCGGATCGGCCAATACCGCGCCCTTCGACTTTGGACCTTCGATCACCTCCGTGGGGTGGAGTTTGATCCCTTTGTTTTCGGGGTCGAGGGCGCCTTTGACCGTGTAGTCGCGCCACCAACCCGCGCCCACCGGCCGCCACAGCCGTAAACCAAGGGAAAAGCTCTCTTCCTGAAGCTCGATGGAGGTAGGCTCCGGTACGACATCGTAGCCGACAGGACCTTGAGCGAACGCCTTGGCTTTGGCAAGCCCCACCAGAGAGGCATCAGAAAACCAGACCCGATAGCCCTCTTTGAGCGTCACCTTCGGAGGAGCCACTTCGCCAGGGGTTGGAGATGCCGTCAATAGGTGAATTTGAACGTCTTTTCCCTCCGCTTGGACCCGCGCTGCCCGCAAGGGAAGGTCGGCGCCGCCCAGGTTTCCCAGCGAGAACGGCTCGATGTCCGACAAGCGATCCCGCACCCAGGTGGCCAATTCCCCTTCCAACGGTGCTGCAACCTTGCTTCCGCCGACTTCGACTTTGGCTTTGCGCACGTCCTTCGGGGCGATTTCCAAGGACCAAACGCCTCCTTCTTGAGTGGCGGTGAATTGGGCATCGAAGCCGATTTGAATGCTGGCCGGAAGAGAACCCTCCTCTCCAGCAAACGACCATTCCACCTTGCCTTTGAGGGTGGTGTCGATCGCTAGGCATTGTTCGCAACGGGGGGAGGCGGAAAGGTCAAGTTCCTTTACTTTTAGGGCAGCATTGGCGGTCGCGGGCATCCCAAGAACGTCATATTTGAGCTTGGTTTTCTTGGACAACTGCTCCTCGACAACCGGGGAGAGCGCCTCCGCGACGGTCGGAGCGGCGATCTGGACCACCACGTCCGGCTTCCAATGGGTGGGGGCCGGTGCGGGTGCTGCAAGTGCGGCGGATTTTGCGGCTTGGAAATCCCGCAAAACGGTGGAGCTACAGCCCGCGAGCAACGCCCATCCCCAGAATTTCATCCCGATCTCCCATGGTGGCCAGGTGGTCCTGACGTTTCCGCTCGGTTACTTCGGCTTAATGAACGCTTGGTTCGCGCGCCATGTGCTGTCGGTAGCGGGTCTGGCCTTGGTCGCCACGGCGGCGTCGCTCAACCTTCCCGTGAGCGTGGCCGTGGTCATTTGGAGTTACTTCCTTTACCATGCGGTGTTGTCGACGATCATCGCGTGGGTGATGCGCCGTGAGCAAGGGCGAACGCGGATCGCGCATGCGACCCCGCCGGGGCTGGTGGTCGTGGCTGCGCTCGGGTGGCGGATCGCGGATCAGCGGAGTTCCGAGGCGCAATGGCAGGCTTCGGCGGAAGTCGCCGCACGGGCGGCGGCGGAATGTACCACTCTGACGGGGCTTGAGTTCTCCGAAGCGAGTGGAACCGCGACATTGACGTTGCAGTTGGAGAATGGAAAGCGCCCACCGGCGTCGGTGCGTGTCGTCGGACACCGGCCAGGCGGGGATGACACGGTGATGGCGGGTTTGGCAGAATTGCCGAAATCGGAGGGAGAGTTTTCCATTCCGTTGGAGCGCCTCCGCGCCGGCCGCGTGGAATGGACGATTGAGTTTGAGTGCAGTGGAACGACACTTCTGTATCGAACCGTCGGGACCGAGCCGATCGCGGAGCAGAGCGCACCGGGTCAGGTGATCCGAACGCTGATATGGAAGGATATCGCTCCGCCTTCGACGGATCATCATCTGTATGTGTGGGGCCAAGAAGGCGCCTGGCGGTTTGCGCTGTTGGGCCCCGAATCTGAGGACTGGGAGGATTGGCGGATCCAGAAAGAGGGCCGGCCGTTGTCCGAGTTTGCAGGCGTTTTTCAGACTTTGACCTCCGATATGAGGCTGATGGTCTGGCCGTGGCAGCGCGATGGTCGACCGCTCCCTCCCGAGGTAGAGCAGGCGTTGGTGGCACGTCATTCGCCAAAGGCGGACGTCGAGGTCGCTCCCTAGCCGCCGCAGCCGAGGGCGAAACATTCTTCGGCGGTGCCGCAGTGTGTGCAGGGTTCACAGTCGCTTTTACCCCACCATGCACCGAACGATAAAGGTGCGACCAACGCCACGATGACGAGATAGCTACCGACGCTAAACGTTCTCCATTGCGGTAGTTTGAAGCGTAGAATGATGCAGACGACCGCGAGGATGACGGCCAGTACGGTGAGGCCCAGCAGACCTACGAGGGTTGCGGCGCCATCATCGTCGCAGAACCCCGCGAATCCCGAAAGGAGCAGGAGTCCGAGCCCCGGAAGCGGGAAAATACCGAGGATCAGTAGCGCGTTTTCGATGACGCTTCGCCAAGAGAAGGAACCGGGCACCGACAACCTCCAACACGAGCGTACCTTACGGGTATTCGTCAATGACTTTACCATCGGCGCCGTCGGTTCGGTCGGTTATGAAACAAGGCCGCGCGGTGGCCGCGCGTCGGAGGATCCATGTCCAGCGAATTGCCCAATGCCTACGAACCCCACGCCGCGGCCAGCCGATGGTCGGTCGCCTGGGATGAGGCGGGCGTTTCGACGGCCGATCCTTCCAAGCCCGGGCCTGCATACTCGATCGTGATCCCGCCCCCGAATGTGACGGGTTCGC
>SYKL01000159.1 GCA_005797785.1 Pseudomonadota bacterium
CCCACCGGCGAGATGGGGATCTCCGGATTGTAAAGTAGTTGACCATTTCGTTGACCGGGATGGTCAATCGCTTGACTACTTACGTCGGCGGAACAGCAGCAATCCGCTGATCAGACTCAGGACTGCTGACGCCGCTCCAGCGCCCGAGTTGCAGCCACGGTTCATTTCATAGCCGCGCACCGCAAAGGCCCCCTCGTCGAGGGCCACGCTGGTTCCGTACGTCGCCTCACCGAAAGTGACCTCCACTGCCGCCGGAACCGCCTCGGGGTTTGCAGAATAGACGAACAAGTCTCCCTCCCCGGCAGATTGATTGTTCACGAACCATTCAGGGTAGACGCCGACAACCGGCTCCCCGCCCGTGGACGCATGTACGCGCATGGCCGCCAATCCACCCAAATCGCCGGCATAGATCTCCGCCTCCAGGTGGTCCACGCTCTCGGAGGCGGTCGGGATCACGGTGATCTCTGCCTCAAACGCGTCGGTGACCAGCACCACCGGAACGGGCTCCTCCGGGGCAACCTCCTCAGGCACCGTCAGCAACAGCGAAGCGCCGTCCGCCGAAGGGACCAATGCCTCGTACGTCCAGTCCTCGGGGCCAATGGCGTACTCGAACTCCCCTACCAGAATTTGCCCCTGCCCACGGTACTGAAGGGTGTACAACGCGGGGCTTCCGATCAGGTGCCGAACACCGTCCGTGTCGCCCACCCCGACCACCGAAACCTCATCGACCTCCAACGCCTCGCCTTCCCAAAAGGCGCTTTGACTCCCATCCGACCACGACACTGTGAAGGGGCCCGGCTCCAACACCCTGAGGATCACCGACGCTTCCGACTCACCCCAACCGCTCGCGGGCCCGGCGGTGATCTCCGCAGCCGTGGGCGGATCAACGGTGAACGCCAATGAATCCAGCATCTGTTCGCAACTGCAATCGGCGACCACCGAAAACTGCACCGTGGAGCCCACCGCCACCGGACCCGCAGGCGCATCCAGGAGCGTGGCATCCTCCGGCGTACACGTGGCGGGCTCGCACGCTCCCTCCCAGTCGATGTCGCTCAGATCTCCGCCAAAGCCGCAGCCAAAAGCCCCAACCAAAGCCACACCGCCAACAAAAATTCCCTTACGCATATTATCTCCCCGGTTCTGGCTCCATTTAGTCTGGGGGATGCGAGGGCCGATGTTAATCGGTGTTAATCGGTGGAAATGGTAAACCCATTTACTATAGCCGCTCTTTTTCTCGAATTGCGCCATAATGATACTTATTGCCGAACTTTAGCAGAGTCGCCGCGCGCTGTAACCGTTCTGCAACCCAACGCGGATCGAACGGATGTACTCACTCGGTGTCACCGCGCTCTGCGGGGCCGAGGAAACGACAATGACGATTTTATATGCTTTGAGTCTCATTTTTCAGACCGCTTCGGCTGGCGAAAGCCACGATGTCAACAAGCTCGCCGAACGCCTATTAAATCCCGGCGAACGTGTCGTTATGGCCGACACCTGCGAAATGGCCGCCGGCGAAGGCTGCGCCATCATCCAAGTCGGAAATCAAGATCGGCAGCGCTTATTCCTGCTTTCCACCGTGACCTGCCCCGCGAACGAGACCTTCGCCCAAGGCTGCGCCGCCGGCCATCGGGTGTACGGGACCGCCGTGCTCACCCCGTCTGCTAACGAGTATACGCATGTGCAAACCTACACGTTCAGCCCAACCAAAGGGGCATTTGTCGAAGGAGCGGCGTGGTCCGTCCGCGCCAAAGACAAGACGTTGACGGCCCTCATCCAGACCGAGGCGGGTTTCGCCCCAGCCGGAATCATCGACTGGGGAAACGAGACCATCCGACACCCCAACGGCTGCAACACGGCGTACGACGGCGAGCCCGTGGACGACACCTGCCCGGTGGACCCTCCGGCGCCCCCCAACGTCGAGCCACCGATCCAAGGCGCCCCGCCACCGACGGACCCTGCGCCGCCCCAAACCCCTCCAGCAGCGCCGCCCGGATCCGGTGGACCGACGGCTCCGCCTCCGCCGCCGCCTGACGCATCCGACTGGATGAAGTTCCTGGGGGACTGCAGTGGCGGTGCCACGGTAGGCGGCGCCATTGCCGGCCCGATCGGAGCCAAAGTCGGGCTTGTTCTCGGATGCCTAGCTCACACCGCCGGTCATTTCACAGGAAGCTCGACCAACTTCATCGACCCGGGCGACGAAATCCGCGATCCCTGGGGCCGCCTCCGGTACTGACCGCTGCACAACGGCCTCCTTTCTCGACCCCCAGGTCAGAGAAAGGAGGTCGTCTGCTTTGATGGCCGGAATGGCGGCCATATAGTCAATCACTTTACTATCTACGTGAGCGTACGTAACAGCTCGCTTTTTTGATAGCAGCCCCGATGCGAACCGCAGGTATCCGGGGCGGCCGGCGAATCGTCCGGCCCCCAGGGTTCGCAGGTTTTGAGGCAGGAGAACGGGACGTCGTTCACATCCAATGCCTCCTGCAGGCCTGCTTCACCTTCCCAGTCGCGGCCATAATATCCCTTCCAACGCAGATACCGACAGAGTTCCATCACGCCTCCATCGCGCGTTCGAGCGCCGACAAGATCACCGCTGGAAGAAAATCTACCTTAAACGCGGAATCGGGCACCGGGTTTGCGCCTTCGATCGAAACCGCAGCCGCCCGCGCGAAGGTGGCTTCGTTGGCCAGTTCGCCAAGAAGGCGCTGTTCCACGGCTGGCAGTCGGAGCGGAACGCCGGCGACAGCGCCAGCCACCACCCGCGCGCCGGCGATCCGTTCGCCCTCAAACCAAAGGCGAACCCCGGCTTCGACGATCGGCCACTCGGCCTCGGCGCGGGCGATGGCGCGAAGGTAGCCGCCCTTTTCGCCCGGGATGGCGTCGCGGATGCTCACACCCACGAGAACTTCCCCTGCTTGTACCGCATGATCTCGGGTGGGATCGGAGCCGTCGCCATAGACCTCAGCGATCGAACGATCCGGCCCCCCCTCAAAATGGGCGACCGCATCGTAAGCCAGAAACGCCAGTCCCAGCGTGCTCGCGTGAACGGAAATGCACGGCCCGCGATCAAAGAGCGCGTGCCGGTTGGCGATCCCCTCTCGTGCTGGGCAGCTCGTCCCACCCTTTTTGAAGCAGTCGAACTCTCGTGAGCGAAAGTACCAACACCGGGTGCGCTGAAGCAGGTTGCCTCCGAGCGTAGCGACCGCCCGGATCTGCGGCGTCGCCAGACCATTTGCGGCCTTTCGGATCAGCGGCGGCAGCCGCAGATCTCGGCCGAGATCGGCGATCTTCACCAGCGAGCCGATGCGGAGATCGTCGGTGATCGCATCCAACCCTTGAACATCCCGGAGATCGGTGATCGGTCCGGAGCGGATCCCGCGATGCCGCAGATCTTGAAGGTCGGTGCCTCCGGCGCGGAGTTCGCCTTCGCCCTTTGCTTCAGCAGCCGTCAATGGAAAGCGGATCATGCCCGCACCCCGGCCAACACGCGTTCGGGCCGGATGGGCAGCTCTTGTGGCCGCCATCCGGTGGCTCGAAACACCGCATTTCCGACCGCGCCCGCCACTCCGACCGTGCAGAGTTCGGCGAGGCCCACCGGCCCGCCGTTGGCTTCGGTAAAACCGGAGGTGTCAAAGTGGACTTCGATCTCCGGACAATCACCGATACCTGCGATTCGGTAGTGTTCGAGGTCGTGCGTCAACAGACGGCCAGTGCCCGGATCTAGGAACCGTTCCTCGTACAAAGCGTAGCTGACCCCCTGCAAAACTCCGCCTTCCGCCTGGCTTCGAGCCAACGCCGGCGCCGCCAGTTTTCCGGACCCAATCCCCAGCCAGGCGCGCGTGGCCCGAACCTGCCCGAGGCGAGTATCCACCTCGACTTCCATCGCGGTCACCGCTCCAGCGAGGTTTTTGCCCACGGCGATCCCACCCACCGCCAAGGGCAGAAAATAGCCGCCGGGGTCCCGCGGACGCCGTTTGATCACGGTGGTCGGCGCAAGTTTCGCGAGATCTTCCCATGACATAAACCCATCGCGGTGTTTGATGCCCCCGGGAGCTCGAACCACACCGACAAGCCCTAGGCCCTCCGCCGATTCGACAAGTTCCTTTACTAATTCTGCCGCCGCGCGACGGGCCGCAGGGTAGACGGAAGCGGTGGTCCGGGACCCGGCCGACATCGGCCCATGCGCATCTCGCGAATCCCCCACACGAACCTTGATTTTCTCAGGAGGCACTCCGAGCACATCCGCGACCGCGTTGGCGATCACCGAGCGGCTGCCGGTGCCCAAATCCTGGATCGCCGCCGACGCAGTGATCCCATCCAACCCCGCATCCACACGAACATGGGTGCCAGGCGACAAGAAGTACGGCCACGCCGCGATCGCCAACCCCACCCCGCGCCGATACCGGCCCGTACCCGGCTCTTTCGGTCGGTCTTTCCACCAGGGAACCTCGGCGAGGACCGCATACATCTTCCGCCGGACCACATGTTGATCCCAGCGAAGGTGCGCCTGGATCGAGTCTTCTCCCATCCGAACTGCCAAGTCATCCATACATCCTTCCAGCGCAAACATCGCTGGCGGACCTCCCGGCCCTCGAAACGGCTTTGCTGGCGGACCATTGGTGATGCAGTCGGTGTCCTCCAACCGGCGCTCCTTCCCCTTGTACACCAGGCGAACATTGAACCCAGTGGAAGCACCTACGGAAACTCCCGAATCCGAACGTGCGATCGACACGATCCCATCCAACTCACGCTCCGCCGAAATCACCACCTGCATTTCCAGCTCTTGCGCCGGTCGGTGTCCACCGATCATCAACTCTTCGTGGCGGTCGACCACCACCCGAACCGGCAAACCGCAAGCGCGGGTGAGTTCGATCGCCGCGCGGGTTTCCATGTCCAACCCCACTTTGCTGCCGAAGGCGCCTCCGACATAGGGGGCAAGCACCGTGACCTGATCCCGGGAAAGTTCCCAGTGCTCGCAGATGTCCACCGCCATGTCCGCTACCGCCTGCGTGGAAACCCGCACCTCCAGCCGGCCGTCCCGCCATGAAGCCACGCAGGCCCGCGGCTCCAGCGGAGTGTGAACTTGACACTGGGTTTTGAAGACCCTATCCGCCAGCCAACCCTCGGTTTCCGCCCGCTTTACGGCGCGATCGGCCGCGTGCGGTTTCGCCAAAATATGGGAAGATGCTGGACCTCGCTCATTTCCCTTCCAATGTGTGGGCAACATCGGCCCTTCACCGGCGGGGGGAGCCTGTTTTTTCTCCCGCTTGCGTTCATAGACGGGGCGGGCGCCGTCCGCACGCGCTGCCGCAATCCCGATCACCGGCTTAAATACCTCATATTTTACGGAAATGGCAGCCATAGCTAAATCCGCCACTGATCGATCTTTAGCAGCCACCGCTGCGATCGCCTGGCCCGCATAACGCACCGTCCCCGCGGGAATAATCAGCCGAACCACCGCGAATACACCGTCGATCGCGCGCGCCGCCTCCAGATCGAGCTCCAAAACACGGGCGGCCCCATGCGGTGACCGAAGGATCCGGCCTTCCAACTGCCCTTCCAGCTGTACATCGACGGTGTATTCCGCCTTGCCGGTCACCTTTTCCAGACCGTCGGCGCGCGGCATTGTGAAATCACCGGCGTCAAACTTGCCCTCACACGCCGCCGTCACCGCCGCGATGATGGAAGCATACGCACCACAGCGGCACACATGCCCAGCCAATGCCGCATCCACCGCCGATCGCGGCGGTGTGCTGGTGCCGTGGTCCCGGCGCCACGCATCGTGAAAAGCGATCGCTTCAACCACGAATCCCGGGGTGCAATACCCGCATTGGAGTGCATCTTCCGCCAAGAACGCTTTCTGGATCGGATGCAGCGGGTCAAAGTGCTCGACGGTGGTCACCTCTGCACCGTGAAGGTGTGCCGCCGGCAAAAGACAGGAAACCATCGGAGTTCCATTCACCTGAATCGTGCATGCGCCGCACACCCCGTGCCCACAACCGAGCTTGGCTCCCTTCAATCCACAGGTTCGGCGAACAAAATCCAAAGCTGATGAATCCGCGCCCACTTCGGTCTCGCGCAACGCGCCATTGACGGTGCATTTCAGCGGGGTCTTCGGTTCCGCCGCCGCTGCTTCCCCCGCCAAAGCCAAGGGTTCACCGGACGCAATCCCCGCCGCCGCACCGCCAACTAGACCGCCGAGAAACCCGCGCCGCGTCGGAGACCACATGCTCACCTCGCCGCGGCAGTCTGCCACAGGCGAGGATCGAGGTGGTTGCGATCAAAGCAAATTATAGCGAGAACCAAAATTAAACCGCAAGCGCAGCCCTCCGGGAAGCTGGCAGCGACTGAGAACCGAAGCCCGCGACTGCGGACCGGAATGCGCAACGAAGGGGTCGACGGCAAACGGGCGTGAGCGCGCGCCGATGCCAGACGGTTTCCGCCGCTCGCTGTGGGCCTCTAGGCCAAGAAGCGACGTGAGGACCGCAAAG